>NZ_LMOB01000003.1:300000-518229 GCF_001423185.1 Plantibacter sp. Leaf314
GGAGAGGATGCGGCCGAAGAAGCCGGAGTCGATGAGTCGCTTGAGCTTCCGGAGGCCGGGCAGGTACAGCTTGTCGTGCACGACGCCGTTCTTGACGCCGGCCTCGGCCGCGAGGCGCGCGAGTTCGAGGGCCTCCTCGAAGGTCTCGGCCGTCGGCTTCTCGGTGTAGATCGTCTTGCCGGCGGCGATCGCCTTGCGGAGTGCCGTCGCGCGGGCCTTGGTGACGAGGAAGTCGGCGTAGATGTCCCAGCGCGGGTCGGCGAGCACCGCGTCGAGGTCGGTGGAGGTGTGCTCGACACCGTGCTTCGCGGCGAGTTCGTCGAGGGTCGCCTGATTGCGGCCGACGAGGATGAGTTCGATCTGACGACGGCTGCCGTCGGAGAGCTGGACGCCGCCCTGCTCCTGGATCGCGAGCAGCGACCGCACGAGGTGCTGCCGGTAGCCCATGCGCCCGGTGGCGCCGTTGACGATGATCCCGATGGTCTGCTCTGACACGGTGGCTCTTTCTCTCGATCGCGTTGTAGCCCTGCGGCGACGATGCCGTCAGGAAAGCGTTTACCGGTCACTGTAGAACGAGAGGCGACGACGTGGCAAGGGATTCCTGCGATCGCCGCGGAACCGATCCGGATTCGCGTAACGATGCCGGATGAATCGTTGCATCGGTCGTCGGGGCCGTGATAGAACTTGATGCAGCTCAGCCGGGAAACGCTTTCCGGCAGTGTCATCAACGACGATCGACAAGGAGGTCCGACGTGTACCGTGCAGTTGCAACGGCGCCCAGGACGACGTTCACGAGGGGCACTCGGTGAGCGCGCTCGGCGAGCTCCGCAAGCTCAGCGCAGGCAAGCGCCCACAGACCGCGGCCGAGAAGGCCTTCATCAAGAAGGACAACCGCCGCGACAACAAGGCGGCGTACCTGTTCCTCCTGCCCTGGCTCATCGGCCTCGCGGTCATCACCGTCGGCCCCATGGTCGCCTCGCTCGCCCTGTCCTTCACGAAGTACAACCTGCTGCAGGCGCCGACCTTCATCGGGTTCGACAACTTCATCCGGATGATGAGCGACGAGCGACTCCACAACTCGCTCGGCGTGACCTTCGTCTACGTCTTCGTCTCGGTGCCGCTCCAACTCGCGGCCGCACTGGCGCTCGCGGCGCTCCTCGACCGCGGGCTCCGCGGCCTCGCGATCTACCGATCCGTGTACTACCTGCCGTCGCTCCTCGGATCCTCCGTCGCGATCGCCGTGCTGTGGAAGCAGGTGTTCGGCGGCGAGGGCCTCGTGAACCAGTTCATCGCGATCTTCGGCATCGAAGGACGCAGCTGGATCGCCGACCCGTCGACGGCCCTCTCCACCCTCATCACGCTCAACGTGTGGACCTTCGGTGCGCCGATGGTGATCTTCCTCGCCGGCCTCCGGCAGATCCCCGTCATGTACCACGAGGCGGCGCAGATGGACGGGGCGTCGAAGTGGCAGCGCTTCACCAAGATCACCCTGCCGCTGCTCACGCCGATCATCTTCTTCAACCTCGTGCTGCAGATCATCCACGCGTTCCAGGCCTTCACGCAGGCCTTCATCGTGTCGGGCGGAACGGGCGGCCCAGCCGACTCGACGCTGTTCTACACGCTGTACCTCTACAACCGCGGCTTCTCGAACTTCGACATGGGCTACGCCTCGGCCATGGCCTGGTTCCTGCTCCTCATCATCGGAGTCTTCACCGCGATCAACTTCTGGGCCTCGAAATACTGGGTGAACTACGATGACTGACACGCTGACCACACGGTCCATCACGACGGACAGCAAGAACCGCAGTCGCGAGGCCAAGCAGGCCGAACGCCAGTACCGCCGCGCACGCGGGTGGTCGCCCTGGAAGTCCGTGCTGAAGCACGTCGGGCTCATCCTCGTCGGGTTCATCATGCTCTACCCGGTGATCTGGCTCGTCGTCTCCTCGCTCCGCCCCACAGAGGAGATCTTCCGGAACCCGGGCATCGTCCTCGACAGCTTCGAGGTGAGCAACTACAGCGAGGGCTGGAACACCCTCTCGGAACCGTTCCACGTCTTCCTGCTGAACTCGGTGCTCATCGTCCTCGGCTGCATCGTCGGCAACCTCGTGTCCTGCTCGATGGCGGCGTACGCCTTCGCCCGGCTGAAGTTCAGCGGCAAACGGTGGTGGTTCGCGGCGATGCTCATGACGCTGATGCTGCCGATCCACGTCATCATCGTGCCGCAGTACATCATGTTCTCCCAGCTCGGCTTCGTGAACACGTACCTGCCGCTCATCCTGCCGAAGATCCTCGCGACCGACGCGTTCTTCGTCTTCCTCATGGTCCAGTTCATCCGCGGCATCCCGAAGGAGCTCGACGAGGCCGCCCGCATCGACGGCTGCGGCCACCCCCGCATCTTCGGCGTCATCATCCTGCCCCTCATGGTCCCGGCGCTCGCGACCACCGCGATCTTCACCTTCATCTGGACGTGGAACGACTTCTTCAGCCAGCTCCTGTACCTGACGAAGCCCGAGATGTACACGGTGCCGCTCGCGCTGCGGGCCTTCATGGACGCGCAATCGTCGACCTCGTGGGGGCCGATGTTCGCGATGAGTGTCGTGTCGCTCCTCCCGATCTTCCTCGTCTTCCTCTTCGGTCAGCGGTTCCTCCTCAAGGGCATCGCGACGACCGGCGGCAAGTGACGCGGTCCTCACCGACCGACGGCACCGGAACACCTGTACCAGCCCGACCAGCACCAGACCCAGCAGCACCGGATCCAGCGACACCGGATCCGCATCGATCGATTCGAAAGGGAACAGCATGAGCATCAGCAAGCACGGCAGAGCCGCCGGCTTCATCGCGACGGGAGCCGTCGCCGCGCTCCTCCTCGCCGGTTGCAGCGCCGGAGGCGACGCCGCGACCGAACTGTCCGACGAGCCCGTCACCCTCCGGTTCACCTGGTGGGGCAACGACGCCCGCACGGCGGCCACCCAGGAGGTCATCGCGGCCTTCGAGAAGGAGTACCCGAACATCACCATCGAGCCCCAGTTCACGGACTGGGCCGGGTACTGGGACAAGCTCGCCACCGAGACGGCGGCGAACGACACCCCCGACATCATCCAGATGGACGAGAAGTACATCGCCACCTACGGCGACCGGGGTGCACTGCTCGACCTCAAGACCGTCGGCGACCAGCTCGACCTCAGCGACTTCCCCAAGGAGACGCTGACCTCGGGGACCGTCAACGACTCGCTCTACGGCGTGCCGTCCGGCATCACGAGCTACTCCATCGTGGTGAACCCGACCCTGCTGGCGTCGGCCGGCATCGAGATGCCCGACGACGAGACCTGGACCTGGGACGACTTCACCGCGCTGAGCGAGCAGGTGTCGGCGGCCGGTGGCGGATCGATCTACGGGTTCCAGCCCTTCGGCTTCGAGGACGGCGGCCTGAACAACTGGGCACGCCAGCACGGCGACGAGCTCTACAACGACAAGGGCGAGGTCTCCATCAAGCCCGAGACGCTCGCGTCCTGGTGGAGCTACCTCCTCGAGCTGGTGAACGACGGCGCGACGCCGTCCGCCTCGGCGATCGTCGAGAAGCAGGCCGGCGGTCTGGCGGAGTCCTTCACCGCGACCAACGCCGCGGCGTTCGCCCCCTGGTGGAACAGCCAGCTGACGGCACTCACCGAGGCGAGCGGTTCGCCGCTCGAGCTGCTGCGCATCCCGACCGTGGACGGCGGCGCCGACGGCTCCGCCTACTACAAGCCGTCGATGTACTGGTCGGCGTCCGCCCGGACCGCCCACCCGGCCGAAGCCGCGCTGTTCATCGACTTCCTCGCGAACAGCGAGACGGCCGCCGACTCGCTCCTCACCGAGCGTGGTGTCCCGGCGAACACGAAGATCCGCGAGTACATCACGCCGAAGCTGGCCGAGACGGACCAGGCGGTCGTGGAGTTCCTCGACGGCCTCGCCGACGACATCGGTGAGCCGCCGACCGTCACGCCCGCCGGTGGCAGCGCGATCGAGGCGCTCGTGAAGCAGTACACCGAACAGGTGCTGTTCGGGAAGAACACGCCCGACCAGGCTGCCGAGGGGTTCATCAAGGACCTGAAGGCCGCGGTCGCCGCGGGCTGACCCGGCACCAGCCCATCCGTCGACGGGCCTCGCCCTCACCCACGAGGTCGGTTCGGCCGTCACCGTGCACCTCGACGGCGTCGAGATCCTGCGGTACACCTACCGCCCGGACACCGTCCAGCGCGAGTCGCCCAAGCCGTACCTCCACCCGGTGCGGACCGCGGGCGGCGCCCTCGTGACGTTGGCACGACCGCACGACCACGTGTGGCACACCGGGTTCGCCTGGGCGCTGCCGCACGTCGGCGACGACAACTTCTGGGGCGGGCCGACGTTCACCGGCACCGCCTACGAGCAGCTCGAGAACAACGGCCGCTCCGAGCACGTCGCGGTCACGGCCGTCAGCGCAGAGCCCGATGAAGCGAGGTTCGCGCACACCCTCGCGTGGATCACCGAGGGCGGTCGGCGCATCGTCGACGAGGAGCGCTTCCTGACGGTGCGTCCGGTCGCCGACGCCTGGACGCTGACGTTCGAGACCCGGATGCGCAACGTCTCCGGTCGCGAGCTGTCGATCGGTTCGCCGACGACGAAGGGTCGGGAGAACGCCGGCTACGGCGGCTTCTTCTGGCGGGGTCCGCGCTCGTTCACCGGAGGGACCCTCCACACGCCCGACGGCAGCGGCGGCGACGAACTCCGCGGCACGAGACACGCGTGGATGGGCTTCACCGGCCTGCAGGACGGCACCGCGGCGGCCTCGAGCGTCGTCATGGTCGACGACGAACGGAACCCGGCGCACCCACCGCAGTGGTTCGCCAGGACCGAGGAGTTCGCCGGCCTCTGCCCCGCGCCGTTCTTCAGCGAGGAGCTGCCGTTCCGCGACGAGGAGACCCTCGGGTTCCGGTACGCGGTCGTCATCGCCGACGGAGACGGCGCCGACGGCCGGGCGGCATCACTCGCCCGATCCGGTCGCGACGCCCTCCGTCGCAACTCACCCGCCTGACCCGTGGTGGGAGGCGGTCGTGTTCCGCCCGCCGCCATCGCCACCGCAGCACCGACCCGGAAGGACCATCGCGCATGACCACGACCCGCGAACGCTACGCCCTCATCGGCACCGGACACCGGTCCCAGATGTACCTCGACGCCATCGTCGGCCCGCACGCCGACGTCGCGGAACTCGTCGCCTGGAGCGACAGCAACCCGGGCAGGATCGACCACTACGAGCGTCTGCTCGCCGAGCAGGGCGTGGCACTGCCCGCCCGCTACGGCCCCGACGACGTGGAACGGCTCATCACCGAACAGCGCGTGGACCGCGTCATCGTGACGACCCCGGACTTCACCCACGCCGACATCGTCTCGCGAGCGCTCCTCGCGGGCGCCGACGTCATCGTCGAGAAGCCCCTCACGATCGACCGCGAGGGCGTCGAACGGATCGCCGCGGCGGTCGCGGAGAGCGGCCGGAACGTCGTGACGACCTTCAACTACCGCTACAGCCCACGCAACTCGGAGCTGCGGCGGATCGTGCAGGACGGCCGGATCGGCCGGGTGACGAGCGTGCACTTCGAGTGGGTGCTCGACACCGTCCACGGGGCCGACTACTTCCGCCGCTGGCACCGCGAGAAGGAGCACTCCGGCGGTCTGCTCATCCACAAGGCCTCCCACCACTTCGACCTCGTCAACTGGTGGATCGGGGCGCGGCCTGCCTCCGTGTACGCGTCCGGCGGCCTGCGGTTCTACGGCGACGCCAATGCCGCCGAGCGAGGCCTTGGTCCACGACCGGAGCGCGGGTCGGTGCCCGACGACACCGAGGCGGCCGCTCGTGGGCGGTCGTCCGACCCGTTCGTCCTCGACCTCCGGGACGACCCACGACTCGAGTCGCTGTACCTCGACGCCGAGCAGCACGACGGCTACCTGCGCGACCGCGACGTGTTCTCGCCCGGGATCAGCATCGAGGACAACCTGTCCGTCCTCGTCGACTACGACGGCGGCGCCTCGCTCAGCTACTCCCTGAACGCGCACGCGCCGTGGGAGGGGTACCGTGTCGCGATCAACGGGACGGAAGGTCGCGCCGAACTCGAGGTGGTCGAACGCGCTGCGGTGCTCGTGGGGAGCGACGGCCGCGTCGTCCTCGACCCGAGCCTGCACGCGGACGGTGCGGGGGCTGGGACGGGAGCCGGTACGGGCCGTCCGGTGCGTTCGCGTGGTGAGCGCCTGGTGCTCCAGCGGCACTGGGAGGAGGCCGAGGAGATCCCGATCCCCGAGGGTGTCGGTGGCCACGGCGGCGGTGACGCGTACCTCCTGCGCCACCTGTTCGACCGCATCACCGAGGACGAGCTGGGACGCCCCGCCGGGTACGACGACGGCGTGCGGGCGATCTCCGTCGGCATCGCCGGCAACGAGTCGCTGCTGACCGGTCGTCCGGTGGCGACGATCGCGCCATGAGCGTCGGGCCGGGCGCGGAGTCCGTCCCGGCCGGCGAGCACCTCCCGGTCACCGAGCGTGTCGAGGTGCGCTCGCTGGCGCCTGCACCCGGCCGCGACCCCGCGCTGCGGGCGCTCGCGGACCGATCGCGCGAGGCGGGCGGCCAGGTCGGCTCCGGGATCGGGTCGCTCGCCGCGACGCGTGGTCGCCTCGCCGAGGTCCTCGGGCTCCTGCCGCGCCCGCGGATCGCGGAACCCGCCGAGCGGCTCGTGGAGTGGACCCGCGACGGTGTCGACGGGGTCGAGCTCCGCTGGTCGACGGGGTTCGGAGCGCCGAGCTCGGCGTGGCTCCTCCGGCCGGCAGGCGAGACGGGCGCGCTGCCCGGCGTCCTGGCGTTGCACGATCACGGCGGCTTCACCCGGGTGGGGCGGGAGAAGCTCGCCGACGGCCCTGACGGCGTCCCGAGCACGCCGACGGTCGCCCGCGAGGAACTGCAGGCGTTCCGCGACCGCTACTACGGCGGCCGCGCCGTCGCATCCGACCTCGCCCGTGAGGGGTTCGCGGTCCTCGTGCACGACGCCTTCGGCTGGGGATCCCGGCGCACACCGGACGAAGCGATCGCCGACCGGTTCCATCGGAGCGTCGACCTGCAGCTCGCCGGTCGACGGGCCGAGTCGATCCGGGACGGTGCGGCGGCCGCCGAGGTGACGCCCGGGCAGCGGTCCGAGTTGCTCACCGCCGCGAACGAACCCCAGCTCGCGAAGGAACTCGGCGTGCTCGGCACCTCGCTCGCCGGCCTCGTCCTCCGCGACGACCTCATCGCGCTCGATCAGCTTGCTGCCGCGACCGGTGTCCGTGCCGACGCCGTCGGGTGCTTCGGGCTGTCCGGCGGAGGTGCGAGGGCCGTCCTCCTGGCGGCCATGGACGATCGCATTCGCGCCGCCGGGGTGGTGGCGATGATGTCGACGTTCGCCGGGGTCCTCGACGGGCACGCGGATCAGCACTCCTGGTCGTTCCTGTCGCCCGGGCTCTCCCGCGTCGGAGACTGGCCGGCGCTCGCCGCCCTCCGTCCGGCGCTCCCGCTGCTCGTGCAGTACGCCGAGCGTGACGAGCTCTTCGGGCTGGCGGGCATGCACGACGCGCATGCGATCCTCACGGAGCGGTACCGGGCCGGTGGTCGCCCTGGCGCGTACACCGGCACCTTCCACGATGAACCGCACCGGTGGTCGGTCGCCATGCAGGCCGAGCTGCGCGCCTGGCTCACTGTCGCTCTCGCCTGACCTGCCTGCCGCGCCTGCCCCGACTCTCGACCCGCACATCATCTCGTCCCCAACTCAGGAGAGCTGCGGTGTGTCGGGCCTGGTGGGGGTCGGCACGCCGGAGGAGTCCTGAGAAAGGGACGGTGGTGCTGGTGCGTTCGCAATTCAGGAGGGGTGCGGGGTGTCGGGCCCGGGACGGGGTTCCGGCGGGTGGCGCGCCGGGAGCGTCCTGAGTTGTGAACACGGGTGGGTGGGATTGGGTGGATTGTCTGTCCCGTTCTCAGGAGAGCTGCGGTGTGTCGGGGCTGGTGGGGGTCGGCACGCCGGAGGAGTCCTGAGAAAGGGACGGTGGTGGGCGGTGTGTGGTGGTGCGTTCGCAATTCAGGAGGGGTGCGGGGTGTCGGGCCGGGGACGGGGGTTACGGTGCGTGGCGCGCCGGGGGCGTCCTGAGTTGTGAACACGGGTGGGTGGGATTGGGTGGATTGTCTGTCCCTAACTTAGGAGAGCTGCGGTGTGTCAGGGCCTGGTGAGCGCGGCACGCCGGTGGAGTCCTGAGAAAGGGACGGTGGTGGGTGATGTGGTGGTGGTGCGTTCACAATTCAGGAGGGGTGCGGGGTGTCTGGCCCGGGACGGGGGTTCCGGCGGGTGGCGCGCCGGGGGCGTCCTGAGTTGTGAACACGGGTGGGTGGGGTGGAGTGGGCGGGTTGGCTGGGTGTCCCTTACTCAGGAGAGCTGCGGTGTGTCGGGCCTGGTGGGGGTCGGCACGCCGGAGGAGTCCTGAGTGAGGGAAGGGGGGCGGTCAGGTGAGGGGTGCCGGTCAGGCGGGGAGCTCCAGCACGCCGTCGACGCGGCGGGGGAGACGCAGCGGGTTCGACTCGTGGAGCGCCTCGGGGAGGACGTGCTCGGGGGCGTCCTGGTAGACGATCGGACGCTGGAACCGGCGCACGGCGGTCGCCCCGACGGAGGTGTGGAGGGAGGTGGTCGCCGGCCATGGCCCACCGTGGTGCTGCGCCCAGCCCACCGCGACGCCCGTCGGCCAGCCGCCGAAGAGCACCCGGCCGGCGAGCGGTTCGAGCCGCGACACCAGCTCGGCGACGTCCTCGTCCGCAGCCGCGTGCACGGTGGCGGTCAGCGCGCCGCCCACTGCAGCCAGGACCGCGTGCAGCTCCGTCTCGTCGGCGTACTCGATGACGAGCGTCGCCGGTCCGAAGATCTCCTCGAGCAGGACCGCCGGGTCCTCCAGCACGGTCACGGCGGTCGTCGCGAGGACCGTCGCGACACCCGACTCCGGCGCTCCCGCGTCGCCACCGAGGAGCGTGCGCACACCCGGGTGCGCGGCGGCACGAGCAGTACCGCTCGCGTAGGCGTCGGCGATACCGGGCGTCAACATGCGCCCCGCAGCCGTGCCGCTCGCTGCGTCGGCGACGAGTTCGGCGAACCCGCTGCCGGCAGGCACGAGGACGAGGCCGGGGTTCGTGCAGAACTGACCGACCCCGAGGGTGAACGATCCGGCCAGCCCGCGCGCGAGGGCCTCGGCACCGTCGGCGAGCGCCGCCGCCGTGATCACGACCGGGTTCGTGCTGCCGAGTTCCCCGTAGAACGGGATCGGCGCCGGCCGCTGTGAGGCGAGGTCGAACAGGGCCCGGCCGCCGGCGAGCGAGCCGGTGAACCCGACCGCAGTGATCGCCGGGTGCTGGACGAGCGCGGTG
This sequence comes from Plantibacter sp. Leaf314, assembly GCF_001423185.1. Lineage (NCBI taxonomy): Bacteria > Bacillati > Actinomycetota > Actinomycetes > Micrococcales > Microbacteriaceae > Plantibacter > Plantibacter sp. Leaf314. The sequence goes on from NZ_LMOB01000003.1 coordinate 309,437, forward strand.
CCCTGCTCACGACCCTCGACGAGCGCGAACGTGCCCTCGGGTGCACCGGCGTCGCGCAACGCCTCGGTGACGATCCCCGCGGTCAGTCGGGAGAGCCGCGGGTGCGCCGAGTGGGCCTTCACGATCACCGGACATCCGGCGGCCAGCGCCGACGCGGTGTCGCCGCCGGCGACCGAGAACGCGAACGGGAAGTTCGAGGCGCTGAACACGGCGACCGGGCCGGTCGGTCGCAGCATCCGTCGCAGCTCCGGTTTGGGCGGGGTGGCGGCGGCGTCGGCGTGGTCGACGACGACCTCGAGGAACGCGCCGTCGCGCAGGACGGTCGCGAACAGGCGCAGCTGGCCGGTCGTCCGCGCGACCTCGCCCGTGAGTCGCGCGGTCCCGAGGTGGGACTCCTCGTCGGCGAGCGCGACGAGCTCGTCGCCCCGCCCGTCGAGGGCGTCGGCGACGGCCTCGAGCCAGGCGGCGCGCGTCGAGGGTGACGAGGCCGCAAGCAGGGGCGCTGCCGTGGCGGCGAGTGACGCGGCCTCATCGACGGTCGTGGTGGTGCTGGCGGTGTTGGTGGTCATGATGACTCCTCGGGAGTGGTGTGGTGTCGGCGGAACGGACCGGCGGCCGGACGGCGTGGTTCAGCGGGCGGTGTCGGCCTCGGTGGGGTGCTCGCGGATGACGAAGCCGAGCCCGGGCCGGGCCTCGACCCGGGCCCAACCCCGGCTGATGGTGACCGGTCCTGGCGCGTCGATGGCGCCGATGGCGACGAAGTCGGCGTCCTCCACGTCCTCGATCTCGACCGTCTGCGGGAGGGCGAGGGCGAGCTGCCCCGAGAGGTCGGGGAGGAGGTGCGGGGCGAGGATCAGCCCGGCGTCCTCGACGAGCTCGGCGATCCGCAGGAACGGGGTGATGCCACCGACGCGGACGACGTTGGGTTGCAGGACGTCGGCCACGCCACGGTCCACGAGGTCGCGGAACCGATGGATCGTGTGCACGTTCTCGCCGAGGGCGATCGGGATGTCCGTCGCCTGATGCAGCCGTTCGTAGCCGGCGGTGTCGTCGGAGCGCAGCGGCTCTTCGATCCAAGCGGGGTCGACGACGCTCAGCCGTTCGAGTGCTGAGGTCGCCCGCTCGAGGTCCCAGCGCTGGTTGGCGTCGATCATGAGCCGGCGGTTCGGGCCGAGCAGTTCGCGCGCCATGGTGAGGCGGTCGAGGTCTTCGGCGACGTCGGGTTTGCCGACCTTCACCTTCACCGCGTCGTGGCCTGCCGCGATCCATCGCCCGACCTGCGCCGCGAGGGCGTCGGCGTCGAGGTGTAGGTTGACGCCGCTCCCGTAGGCGCGGACGGTCTCACGGCGACGACCGAGCAGCTCTGCCAGCCCGAGGCCCGCCCGGCGCCCGCGGAGGTCCCAGAGCGCCGTGTCGAGCCCGGCGAGTGCGATGGTCGTGATCCCGCCGCCGCCGGCCTCGTGCAGGTGGGCCCACAGCTGCGGCCAGAGGATCTCGGGTTCGGTGGAGGAGCCGAGGGCGGCGGACGTGATGTCGTCATCGAGCAGGGCTCGGACCGCGGTCGCGCCGATCGTCGGCGTCCACGTGAAGCCGGAACCGGTCGCGCCCTCGTCGTCGACGACGTCCACCCGGACGAGGTGCAGCCACGGCGCTTCCGGCACCCATGGTCGCGGCATCGTGAACCGCTGCAGGGTGGTGGTGATCGAGGCGATCGCCGGCATCGTCAGCGCCCGGCTGCGAGGGTCGCGTGCTCGGCGACGAGGTCGGCGCCGGTCGCGAGGAGCGCCGCCAGCCGGTCGGTCTGCTCCGGTGTCGGGTCGACGAACGGCGACCGCACCGAGCCGACGGGCAGGCCGCCGAGCCGGACACCGGCCTTGATGAGCGACACCGCGAACCCGGGCGTCTCGTCGCGGAGGGCGACGAGGGGGCGGTAGAACTCGCGGAGCAGGCGCTCACGAAGGGGTTCGTCGTGGTCGGTGTAGGCCCGGTAGAACAGGGTCGCGAGCTCCGGCAGCATCGCGAAGACCGCGGAGGAGTAGAGCGGGATGCCGATGCCCCGGTAGGCCGCCTGGGTGAGCTCCGCGGTGAGGAGGCCGTTGAAGAAGGCGAAGTCCTCGCGACCCTCCTCGTGCACGGCGAGCACGATGTCCTGTGCAGCGGCGACGTCGCCGACGCCGTCCTTGAAGCCGACGACCTGCGGGTTGCGCGCCAGGTGACGCATCGTCTCGGTGGTGTACCGGGCGTTGTTGCGGTGATAGACGATCGCCGGGAGGCTCGTCGCAGCGAGGACGTCCTCGACGTACCCCTGCAGCCCGCGCGCCGGGCCGGTCACGAGGTACGGCGGCATGAGGAGGATCGCGTCGGCTCCGGCGTCCTCGGCCGCGACGGCGAGTTCCTTCGCGATCGCCACGCCACCCCCGGCCCCGGCGATGACGGGCACGGCCCCGTCGACGACCTCGACCGTCCGTCGGACCACGCGCGCGGCCTCCGAGGGTGACATCGCGTGCAGCTCGCCCGTCCCGCAGGCGGGGAAGACGCCGCCGGGCCGGTGGTCGAGTCGCGACTCGAGGTGGGTGCCGAGGAGACCGAGGTCGACCTCGCCCGCCGCATCGAAGGGGGTGATCGGGAAGTACAGGACGCCGTCGAAGGCGAGCGGTGCTGGCATGGTGGTGGTCCTCGTCATCTGGTGGTCGTTGACGGCGTGTGCGTCTGCGTCTGCGCCGGGGTGGTGGTCTGGGTGTCGGTCGTGGCGTGGTGTCGCGGGCGGCCGTCGGCGGCGAGCAGACCGTCGAGGCGGGCCCGCTCCGTGGGGCTGAGCGCCGACCGCCAGTCGTGTCGAGGCCGCCACCCGAGGTCGGCGGTCGCCTTCGCGCTGCTGAACGCGGCGCTGCGGTCGTCGAGCGTCTCGGCGAAGCCGGCGGCGCTCGGCACCATGGCGGGCAGCAGCGCCGACAGCGGTTCGAGGGCGAGGGCGTCGTCGGCTCCGACGAAGTACACCGCACCGGAGTGCGGGGCGGCGGCGTGCTCGACCCAGGCCGCGACGAAGCGGCCGGCGTCGCGGGCGTCGACGTAGTTGTAGAGGGAGACGGCCGCGAGCGCAGGATCGGCGAGCCGGTCGACGATCGTGTGCCCCTGTTGCGTCGGTGCGCCCTCCCACTCCTCGGGGGAGACGACGAAGCACGGGCGGAACGCACCGGTCACGACCGCGTCGCCGTGGGCTCGGGCGAGCATCGCGACCGTCGACTCGATGGCCACCTTCGACAGGGCGTAGGCGTTCCACGGGGCGACGGAGTGGGTCTCGGTGAGGGGGAGGGCCTCGGGTGCCCAGCCGTGCGGGGCCCCGTACCCGATGACGGTCGGGCTGCTCGCGGCCAGGACCCTCGTGGCTCCGGCGGCGATCCCGGCGGTGAGGACGGTGAAGGCCAGGGACTGGTTCACCGACAGGATGACGTGTTCGGGAGCGCTGAACGGCACGGCGATCGCGGCCAGGTGCACCACGGCGTCGGGCTGCAGGGCGGCGAAGCGTTCGTGGGTGGCGTCGTGGTCGAGCAGCTCGGCCACCACGCCCTCGACCCCGGGGAGTCCGGGGTCGGAGCGGTCGACGGAGACGACGTTGTGGCCGGCCGCGACGAGTTCGGTGGCGACGCTCCGCCCGAGTCGTCCGGCACCGCCGGTGACGATGATGCGCATCGGTGTCCTCTCTGACAGCGCTCGCGTCGAGGTGCTCGACGTCGAAACCGAGAAACCGGTTTCTCCGAGGAACCCTATATGATGATTGCCAACCGCACCACCCGGCACGACCCGAGCGAGGACGCATGAGCAACCGGTTACCGACGGCTGGCGCCACGCCGACCATCTCCGACGTCGCCCGGCATGCCGAGGTCTCGAAGGCGACGGTCTCGCGGGTCCTCAACGGCAAGGCGACCGTCGACGCCGAGATCGCCAGCCGGGTCCTCGCCGCGGTGGACGCCCTCGGCTACCAGCCGAGCATGCTCGCCAGGAACCTGTCGCTCGGGCGCACCAACACCGTCGGCGTCGTCGTGCCCGACCTCGAGAACCCGATGTTCCAGGAGATCCTGCGCGGCGTGACCCGGGCGGCCGCGGCCGACGGCTACCGCGTCCTCGTGACCGACACCGAGGAGGACCCGACCGACGAGGCCGCCGCCGCCCGGGAGGCCCGCCGACGGTGCGACGCGATCGTCCTGTGCTCACCGCGCCTGGCCGAACCGGAACTGCGCGCCCTGCTCGCCGAGCTGCACCCGGTGGTCCTCGTCAACCGCGAACTCCCCGACTCGCCGGTGCCTTCGGTGTCCATCGACTACGCGAGCGGGATGGAGCAGGTGCTCGCGGAGCTGTCCGCGCTCGGGCACCGGCGCGTCGTGTACCTGGCCGGGCCGGCCGCCAGCCAGGGCGACCGCCTCCGCCGGGTCGGTATCACGCGTGCGGTCTCCGCGCACCGGGAGCTCACCGTCGACGTCGTCGCCGCGGGATCCGCGCTCGTCGACGGCGCCGCGACCGTGGACGCCGTGCTGGCGCTGGACGCGACCGCCGTGGTCGCCTTCAACGACCTCGTCGCCCTCGGACTCGTGTCGGCGCTGCGCCAGGCCGGCGTGTCCGTACCGGCCGCCCTGAGCGTGGTCGGGTTCGACGACATCCCCTTCGCCGCCTTCGCCGTGCCCGCGCTGAGCACGGTGTCCGTCCCGCGCCGCGAGCTCGGCGCCGAGGCCTGGACCCGCCTCCGCGACACGATCGGAGGCGCGGCGGGCGGCCACCCGCTCGTCTTCCGCCCACGGTTCGTCGCGCGGGAGAGCACTGCGGCGCCGCGGGCCGCGGGCGGGGTCGCCTGGGCCGCGGCCGAGGAGCCGAACGGCCTTGTCGCCCGGCTCGGTGGTCGTGAACTGCTCGTGCTGCACGACGGCGGTGGGCTCGCTCAGGCGGACGCCCCGCGACCGTTCGCGCACCCCGTCACCTCCCTGGCCGGAACCGTCGTCACGGAGTCGGCACCCGACGACCACCCGCACCACTTCGGGCTCTCGATGGCCGTCGCCGACGTGGACGGCGTCTCCTACTGGGGCGGGCGCACCTACGTCGCCGGGCAGGGCTCGACGCTGCTCGACAACCACGGGGTCCAACGGGTGGTCGAGGTCGAAGCCGGGACACAACCGGACCCCGGCACCCTCCGGCAGGCCGTGGACTGGATCGGACGGGACGGGACGACCCAGCTGCGGGAGTCGCGGGTCACGGTCGTCGAGGAGATCGCACTCGCGACCTCGGCCGCCGACGACAGCGCCGACCGCGCGGACGACACCGCACCCCGCTCGGCCCTGCGCGTCCTGGTCTCGAGCACCCTCAGCGCCGCCACCGGGGCCGTGACCATCGGATCACCGGCCACGAACGGACGCGAGGGCGCCGCCTACGGGGGCTGGTTCTGGCGGCTACCGGCCGGCGCTCGACGGTCGGTGTTGAGCGCCGACGGACCCGGCGAAGCGACTGCCCACGGTTCCCACGCGGCCTGGGTCGCGTTCGTCCTCGAGGCCGACCCCGAAGACACGGCACCCGACAGCGCAGCGCCCGGCGACACCCCCGGGCGAGCGGTCACCGTGCTCTTCCGACAGCCGGGCGAGCAGCCCTTCCCCTGGTTCCTCCGCGCCGCCGAGTACCCCGGTGTCGGTGTCTCGCTCGCCACCACCAGCCGCACCACCATCACCGCCGAGACCCCGCTGGTCACCGGTCTGGAGGCGGTCGTCGTCGACGCCGCACTCGACGCCGGGCAGGCCGCGGCCATCCACCAAGCGCTCCTCGCCGCCGAGGACCGCCCCACCACCCAGCGACCCACCACCGGGAGTGACGCATGACGACCTCGAACCAGCACCACGTCCCCACCGTCGTGGTGGTCGGCATCCACGGCCACGGCGCCAGCCACGTCGACGCGGCCAGGGCGCTCGCCGAGACCGGCGCGATCCGGCTGGTCGGCCTCGTCGACCGCGCCTTCACGCCCGAGGACCACTCGGCCGGCGACGCCCCGCTGTACGGGTCGCTCGACGACTGCTTCGCCGCCGGGCAGGTGGACGTCGTCATCCTCTCCACGCCCATCCACACCCACCTCGACCTCGCCGTCGCGGCCCTCGAACACGGAGCCGACGTCCTGCTCGAGAAACCGCCGGTCACGTCGAACGACGAGCTCGACCTCCTGCAGGCCGTCGCTGAGCGGACCGGCGGACTCGTGCAGGTCGGGTTCCAGAGTCTCGGATCGCACGCGATCGGCCAGATCACCGAGCTCGTCGCGGCCGGGGAGCTCGGTGCGGTCACGGGGCTCGAGGCGACCGGAACGTGGGTCCGCACGATCGGGTACTGGACCCGCGCCGCGTGGTCGGGTCGGCGGACCCTGAACGACGTGCCGGTCGTGGACGGGGTCGTCACGAACCCGCTCGCGCACGCGGTCCAGACCATGCTCCGACTCGGTGGGGTCACGGACCGCGCCGCGATCGCGACCATCGAGCTCGACCAGTATCGGGCGAACGACATCGAGGCGGACGACACCTCCGTCGTCCGCATCACGCCGCGCAGCGGTCCGATCATGACGGCAGCGGTCACCCTCTGCGCCGAGGACACCACCGACCCGGTCGTCACGGTCCGTGGCGAGCGCGGGGCGATCCGGTTCCTCTACACGAAGGACGTCGTCGAGGTCGACCTCGAGGATCAGTCCGTCCGGCGGTGGACGACCGACCGGACCGCACTGCTCCCCGACCTCCTCCGAGCCCGGGCGGCTGTCCGCGCGGGTGGGGAGGCGGCGCTCGTCAGCTCGCTGGCCGACGCCTCCGCCTTCACCGCGGTCCTCGACGCCGTGCGGTCGGCACCCGCCCCGCACCCCATCCCCGCGGAACTCGTCGACTGGCGCGGGGCGGGCGAGGACCGCCACCCCGTCATCCCGGGGATCGAGCGGTTCGTCGCCGAGGCGGCCACCACCGGGAGCACCTTCGCGGAGCTCGGCACGCCCTGGGCACGCCGATGAGCGACGCGCGGCCGGGTCCCGACGAGGACGACCGCCGGCGCAAACACGCTCGCCTGGTTGAGCTGCTCGACGCGCAGGCCGCCCGGGTGATCGTGCTGCGCTCGGCGGCGGCGGTCAGCTGGTTCCTCGACGGCGCCCGCGTCCACGTGAGCCTTGCGGCCGATCCGATCGTCGCGGTCGTCGTCTCGCGTGACGACGCGTGGCTCGTGGCGACCTCGAACGAGGCCGAGCGCCTGCTGGCCGAGGAACTCCCGGACATCCGGGTCACGACCGTGCCGTGGCACACGCCGATCGACTCGGTGCTGCCGAGCGGCACCGGGGTGCTTCAGGAGTCGGACGTCCCAGCCGGACTGCGGGCGGCGCGGGCCTCGCTCCTCCCAGCCGAACTCGAGCGGTTCCGCGCGCTCGGCCGGGAGACGACCGCCGAACTCGAGACGCTCATCGGACGGCTCGATCCGAGCTGGACGGAACGCGCGGTGGCGGCGGACCTCGCGTGCCGTCTGGTCGCCGCCGGGATCGATCCGCTCGTGCTCCTGGTCGCCGGGACGGACCGCCTCGCGCACCGGCATCCGCTCCCGACCGACGGGCTGCTGGGCTCCCGCGCGATGGTCGTCGCCTGCGGGCGCCGGGACGGGCTCATCGTCAACCTCACGCGGTGGTTCGACGACGGCGGCACCGCCCCGGAACCCTTCGCCACCGACATGCGTCGGATCCGGGCCGTCGAGCGCGCGTACCTCGACGCGACGGTGCCGGGCGCGACCCTCGCCGACGTCTTCCGCGCGGGCACCGCGGCCTATGCCGCCCAGGGCTTCGACCCCGAGGAGTGGACCAGGCACCACCAGGGCGGCGCTGCGGGCTACGCGGGACGCGACCCGCGCGCCACCCCCGACACGACCGACGTCGTGCAGCCGTGGCAGGCGTTCGCCTGGAACCCGACCGCTCCCGGCGTCAAGGTGGAGGACACCGTCGTGGTCACCCCGGACGGGGTCGAGGTCCTGACCGACGCCGGGGCCGGCTCCACCGCCGTGGAACGTCCCCTCGTGGCAGGCTGAGGCCATGGCACCGCACATCGTCATCGCCCCGGACTCGTTCAAAGGCACCGCGACCGCCGCCGAGGTCGCCACGGCGATCGCCGACGGTTGGCGCTCCGTCCGGCCCGAGGACACCGTGCAGCTGTTGCCGATGGCCGACGGCGGCGAGGGGACGCTCGACGCCTTCGCTGCCGCCGTGCCCGGAGCGCGGCGACACCCGATCACCGTCACGGGTCCGGTCGGCGACGCGGTGCAGGCCGAGTGGCTCGAACTGCCGGACGGCTCCGCGGTCGTCGAGCTCGCCCAGGCGAGCGGGCTGACCCTGCTCGACCCGCTGCAGCCGTTCGCGGCGCACACGACCGGGTTCGGGGAGGCCATCGCAGCGGCGCTCGATCACGGTGCCCGTCGCCTGCTCCTCGCGATCGGCGGCAGCTCCAGCACGGACGGCGGTGCCGGGCTCCTCACCGCACTCGGGGTGCGGCTCCAGGATGCGGACGGGGGTGGGGTGATGCCGGGGAACACGGGACTCGCGACGCTGGACCACCTCGACCTCGGCGGCCTGCGACCGCTGCCGGACGGCGGGGCGGTCATCCTCAGCGACGTCACCAACCCGCTGCTCGGCGACCGCGGGGCCGCTGCCGTCTTCGGCCCGCAGAAGGGCGCCACCGCCGAGGATGTCACGGTGCTCGACGCGAACCTCGCGCGGTTCGCGAGCCGGGCAGCCGCGGCGTTCGGCGCGGAGCAGGCGGAACGTGCCGCGGTCGAACCCGGCGCCGGAGCGGCAGGCGGTGCCGGCTACGGCCTCCTGCTCTGGGGTGCGACGGCCACCTCTGGCGCGACCGGCGTCGGTGACGCGATCGGCCTCCCCGCCGCGGCGGCGACGGCCTCGGTCGTCATCACCGGCGAGGGGCGATTCGACGACCAGACGGCCGACGGCAAGGTCGCCTCCCACGTCGCCGGTCTCGCTCCCGGCCGGACCATGCTCATCGCCGGTGCCGTGCAGGCACCGACGGAGGGGCTGTTCGTCGACGCCGTCTCGCTCACCGAGCTCGCCGGCGGGGTCGAGGCCGCGATGGCCGAACCGCTCGTGCACCTGCGTGCGGCAGGGGCGGCACTGGCTGCCCGGTACCGCCCCTGATCACGTCGTGCGCGGCATGCGTCACGCGGTGACGTCGATGAGGACCTTCCCGACCGTGTCGTCCTCGACGGCGGCGTGGGCACCGGCCGTGTCGGCGAGCGGGAACACCGTCAGCGGTAGGCCGTGCTCGCGGCCCACGTCGAGCGCGCCGGCTTCGATCGCCGCCGTGACGTCCTCGGCGGCGGCCTGGAGCGCCGCGTCGCCGACGGTGTAGAGCAGCATGAACTGGAGTCGCGTGTTGAGGCCCATGTGCGGCCGGATGTCGAGGGTGACCTGGTCGCCGCCGTTGTTGGCGTAGCTGACCACCGTGCCGCGCGGGGCGAGGACCGCCTGGTCGAGCTCGAGGTTCTGCGCGATGGCGACCTCCACGACGAGGTCGACGCCCTGCGGTGCGACCTCGCGGATCGCCGCGGCGGTGTCGCCCTCGCGGTAGTTGACGACGTGGTGGGCTCCGGCGGCGGTCGCGAGCTGGGCCTTCTCGTCGCTGCTGATGGTGCTGACGACCGTCGCGCCGGCCCAGCGTGCGAGCTGGATCGCCGCGTTGCCGACGGCACCTGCGCCGCCCTGGACGAGGACCGTCCGGCCGTCGAGCGCACCGGGGGAGAGCCGGGTCGGGCCGTCCTGCGCCACCGTGAGCGCGCGGTGCGCGGTCATCGCCGGGACGCCGAGGCTCGCGCCGAGTTCGAAGGAGGCGGCGTCGGGCAGCGGGACCACCCGGGCGACGGGCTGGACCGTGAACTCCTGCGCGGTGCCGAGCGGGCTCTCGTGGGCTGCGAGGTACACCCAGACGCGGTCGCCCACGGCGAAGGTCGGGGAGTTCGCGTCGTCGGAGGCGGGGCCGACCGCGTCGATCACGCCGGCACCGTCGAGGTTCGGGACGACCTCCGGGAAGGGCATCGCGCCCGAGGGACCGCCGCCGCGCCTGGTCTTCCAGTCGGTCGGGTTGACGCCCGAGAACGCGAGCTTGACGCGCACCTCGCCGGGGCCGGGCTCCGGGATCTCACGCTCGACGAGCTGGAGGACGGACGGGTCACCGTTGGTGGAGTAGATGATGGATCGCATACCCGGCCCAACGCCTCCGCCGACCGGAAGATTCCACGCGCTTCGACAGGCTCAGTGACCGAAGCCCGGCTGGTCCCTGAGCCTGTCGACGGGCGGCCGCCTCAGGCGCGAGCGGCGTACTGCTCGCGCGCGACCCCCGAGGTGTCGACCGCGTCCGCCGGTGCACCGGCGACGTCGTCGGTGCCGGCCATCGGCCACGCCGGGCGACCGCCCGTCAACGCCCACGCCGCCTGCACGGCCGCGCCGTCGGCGACGTACTCACCGGGGGCGGGCACCACGACCGGCACGTCGAACACCTCACGGGCGATCGCCTGCACGGCCGGGTTCTGCGCGGCGCCGCCGATGAGGAGGACCCGCTCGGCGCTGACACCCTGCGAGAGCACGGCGTCGAGGCCGTCGGCGAGGCCGCAGAGCAACCCTTCGATCGTCGCCCGGGCGAGCCCTTCGCGCGTCGTCGACTCGAGGGTCATGCCGAACAGCGTCGCCGTCGCGTCGGGTCGGTTCGGGGTCCGTTCCCCCTCGAAGTACGGCTGCAGCACGAGGCCCCTGGCGCCGGCTGGGGCGTCGAGCGCGAGTCGGCCGAGCTCGGTGTGGTCGACGCCGAGCAGCGCGGCGACCGCGTCGAGGATCCGGGCGGCGTTGAGGGTCGCGATGAGCGGCAGGAACGCGCCGTCCGCCGAGGCGAAGCCCGCGACGGTCCCGGAAGCATCACGCACGACCGCGGGGGTCACGGCGAACACGGTCCCGCTCGTGCCGATCGACACGACGACGTCGCCGGCCGTGGCGCCGAGCCCCAGCGCGGCGCCCGCGTTGTCGCCGGCACCCGGGCCGATGACCGTGTCGGCGCCGACCAGGCCACCGTCGATCCCGGTCCCGGCCGACTCGTCCGGTCCGAGCACACGGGGGAGGATCGCGTCGTGTCCGAGTGCCGCGACGAGCAGCTCGCGGTCGTACTCGCCGTCCGTGGGGGACCAGTAGCCGGTGCCGGAGGCGTCGGAGCGGTCGGTCGTCAGTTCGGCGAGATCCGCGCCGAGTGGGCTCTCCTCGGCCGGGCCGAAGCCGCGCAGACGCCAGCTCAGCCAGTCGTGGGGGAGGGCGACGGCGGCCACCTCGGTCGCGTTGGCCGGTTCGGCGTCGCGCAACCAGCGCAGCTTCGTGATCGTGAAGGAGGCGACGGGGACGCAGCCGGTGCGCTTGGCGAGCTCGTCCGCGCCGAACTCGGCGATGAGGTCCGTGGCTGCCGACGCGCTCCTGGTGTCGTTCCAGAGCAGTGCCGGTCGGATGACGCGGCCGTCGACGTCGAGCGCGACCATGCCGTGCTGCTGGGCGGCGATGGACACGGCAGCGACGTCGTCGAGACCGCCCGCTGCGGCGGACGCCTCCTGCAACGCCGCCCACCAGGCGGCCGGGTCGACCTCGGTGCCGGCCGGGTGCGAGGCCCGTCCCTCTCGGACGAGTGCCCCGGTGTCGGCGTCACGGATGACGACCTTGCAGCTCTGGGTGGATGAATCGATGCCGGCGACGAGCGTCATCGCTCTCCCTGTTCTCGGTGGTGGGGCGGTCGGACGACCGCCTGGGCTGGTGTCGGTGCAGACGCGGACGGCGTCCCGTCCCCTGATCCTCTCGGACCGGAGGACGGAACGCCATCCTGGTGGGGTTCCGGACTAGCGGGCGCCCATGAGGTGCTCGACCGCGAGCTGCTGCAGGCGGACGAACCCGAAGCCCTTGCCGCCGAAGTACGCGTCGGTGTCGAAGTCCTCCGAGGCGGAGCGGTCGGCGAGCAGCTGCTCGACCGTCTCGCCCGGGTCGAGCGTCGGCTCGCGCAGCTCGGGCACGCGCGAGGCCGCGAGCGCCTCCTGCACCTCGGGGTCGGCGCGGAACGCCTCGGCCCGCTCCTTGAGCAGGAGGTACATGCGCATGTTGGCCGCCGCGGAGTCCCAGACGCCCGAGATGTCCTCGGTGCGGCTCGGCTTGTAGTCGAAGTGGCGGGGGCCGTCGTAGGCCGGACCGCCGTCCGCTCCGCCGTGCTCGAGGAGGTCGACGAGCGAGAACGCGTTCTGGAGGTCGCCGTGGCCGAACACGAGGTCCTGGTCGTACTTGATGCCGCGCTGGCCGTTCAGGTCGATGTGGAAGAGCTTGCCCTGATAGAGCGCCTGGGCGATGCCGGCCGTGAAGTTGAGGCCCGCCATCTGCTCGTGGCCGACCTCGGGGTTGATGCCGACGAGCTCCGGGCGTTCGAGCGTCTCGATGAACGCCATGGCGTGGCCGAGGGTCGGGAGCAGGATGTCGCCGCGCGGCTCGTTGGGCTTCGGCTCGATCGCGAAGCGGATGTCGTAGCCCTTGTCGGTGACGTAGTCGCCGAGGAGGTTGACGGCCTCGCGGTAGCGCTCGAGCGCGGCCTGCACGTCCTTCGCGGAGTCGTACTCGGCGCCCTCGCGGCCACCCCACATGACGAAGGTCTTCGCGCCGAGCTCGGCGGCGAGGTCGAGGTTGCGGAGCACCTTGCGGAGGGCGAAGCGACGCACCGCGCGGTCGTTGGAGGTGAAGCCACCGTCCTTGAACACGGGGGCGCTGAAGAGGTTGGTGGTGACCATCGGGACGATGACGCCGGTGTCGGCGAGAGCCTGCTTGAGGCGGTCGATCTGCTTCTGCCGCTCGGCGTCGGTCGAGCCGAAGGCGAAGAGGTCGTCGTCGTGGAAGGTGAGGCCGTAGGCGCCGAGCTCGTTCAGGCGGGTGACGGCTTCGACCACGTCGAGGTCGGGGCGGGTGGGGCCACCGAACGGGTCGGTCCCGTTGTAGCCGATCGTCCAGAGGCCGAACGAGAAGCGGTCGGCTTTGGTGGGGGTGAGAGGCATGCGGATGATCCTTCAGCGTCGTTGGCGAGCGGATGATTTGTTGTTAACCACAACTTATGGTCGAGAATAGCAGATCGGGCTTCCGGCGTCACGGCTCGTTCCGTGCGAAATATTTCGTTAGCATGGCGTGAACTTCTCGACGACGCGACGGCCGCCCGGCCCGACGGCGAGGGATCGGAGGATCCGGATGGGTGACGACGTCGCGGTGCAGCCCGGTGGGACCGGAGGGCGCGCCACCCTGTCGCGGATCGCGCGCGAGGCGTCCGTCTCGGTGTCGACGGCCTCGAAGGTGCTCAACGGGCGCCCGGGGGTGTCGCCCGACACCCGCGAGATCGTCGAGCGCCTGCTCGACCGCCACGGCTACAGCCGGCGGGGCGCCGAGCTCGCCCAGGGCTCGCTCATCGAGCTCGTCTTCGAGTACATCGACAGCTCGTGGTCGCTCGAGATCATCCGCGGGGTCGAGAAGGTGGCCAGGCAACACGGGATGAGCGTCACGCTCACCGAGACGGGTGCCAGGCGGTCGACGGGTGAGGGCTGGGTGGAGAGCATCATCTCGCGGAAGCCCGTCGGGGTCATCCTCGTGTTCTCCGACATCGACCCCGCCTACCGCCGGCAGCTGCACACGAGGAACATCCCGGTGGTCGTCGTCGACCCGGCGGGCGACCCGGGCCCGGACGTCGCCGCGATCGGCTCCACGAACTGGTCCGGCGGCATGGCGGCGACCCGCCACCTGATCGAGCTCGGGCACCGCAGGATCGGGCTGATCTCGGGGCCCGAGGACCTCATGTGCTCGCGGGCCAGGGTGTCCGGTTACCGCTCGGCGCTCGAGGAGGCGGGCATCCCGCTCGACGAGTCGATCCTCCGGCGCGGGGAGTTCGTCCCGGAGGCCGGGCGCGTGCTGGCCCTCGAACTCCTGCAGCTCGACGAGCGCCCGACCGCCATCTTCGCGGGCAACGACATGCAGGCCTTCGGCGTGTACGAGGCGGCGCGCTCCCTCGGTGTCTCGATCCCCGAGGAGCTGTCGGTCGTCGGCTATGACGACGTCCCCCCGGCGAAGTGGGTCGGGCCCGCGCTCACGACGATCCGACAGCCGCTCATCGAGATGGCCGAGGAAGCGACGCGGCTCGTGCTGAAGCTTCGCTCCGAGACGGTCGACAACATCCGCCTCGACCTCGCGACCTCGCTCGTCGTCCGTGGGTCCACTGCACCACCGGCCGCCTAGCCCGCTCGGGCACCCGTCCATCTGCCTCTCCGTCCGCTCGTCGTCGTCGGCCCGTTCTCCCCGGAGTGCCATCGCGAAAAGTTTCCAATGGGCGAGGGAGAACTTGCGGCCGGTTGTGGGCCGGGGCTAGCTTCAGGGTCACCGCAGCGACGCGATCCGGATCACCGGGGCCCGCGGCTGCGCGGACAGCTCGGGAGCGTCACACATGGGTGGAAGCGGACAGCCGGAACTCCGGGTCGCGATGATCGGCTACGGCTTCATGGGGGCCGCGCACTCGCAGGCCTGGCGCACCGCACCACGCTTCTTCGACCTCGACGCCGAGCCCGTCATGGCCACGATCGTGGGGCGCAACCCGGAGGCGCTCGAGGCGGCCCGGGTGAAGTTCGGCTGGCAGTCGGCCTCGACCGATTGGCGCAGCGTCGTCGAGGACCCGTCCATCGACATCGTCGACGTCTGCACGCCGGGGTCCTCGCACGTCGAGATCGCCATCGCCGCCCTCGAAGCCGGGAAGCACGTGCTCTGCGAGAAGCCCCTGGCCAACAGTGTCGAGGAGGCCGAGTTCATGGTCGCCGCCGCCGAGGCCGCCAAGGCCCGCGGCGTCCGCTCCATGGTCGGCTTCAGCTACCGTCGCGTGCCGGCCATCGGCTCTGCCCGCCAGCTCATCGCCGAGGGTGCGCTCGGAGACGTCCGCCAGATCCGCGCGCTCTACCTCCAGGACTGGTTGACGGACGCGGAGGGCCCGATGACCTGGCGCCTCGACAAGGACCAGGCCGGCTCCGGTTCCCTCGGCGACATCGGTGCCCACGCCATCGACCTCGTGCAGCACCTGACCGGCGCGCAGCTCGACACGGTCAGCGGGACGCTCGCCACCTTCGTGACGGAACGTCCCCTCCTCGGCGAGACGGTCGGCCTCAGCGGGACCGCCTCCGACGAGCGCGGCGCGGTGACGGTCGACGACGCCGCCTGGTTCACGGCGAAGCTCGTCGGCGGCCTCGCCGACGGTGCCATCGGGGCGTTCGAGGCGACCCGGTATGCGACCGGCCGCAAGAACGCCCTCCGCATCGAGCTGAGCGGCTCCCGCGGCGCCATCGCGTTCGACCTGGAGCGGATGAACGAACTCGAGGTGTACGACGCGACCGCCCCCGCCGGCAAGCAGGGCTTCACCCGCATCGTCGTCACCGAGCCGGAGCACCCGTACATGGCCGCCTGGTGGCCGACCGGTCACGGCATCGGCTACGAGCACCCCTTCTCGCACCAGGTGCGCGACCTCGTCCAGGCCATCACCGCCGGCACCGATCCCGAACCGTCCTTCGCCGAGGGCCTGCAGGTCCAGCGCGTCCTCCGCGCCGTCGAGCGCAGTGCCGGGAACGGCAGCGCCTGGACCCCCACGAACTGATCCGACCCATCGCACCACCAGCAGCAGCACCCACCAAGGAGAGAACGCAATGACGCTTCGTACTTCACCTCGCCGTCGGACCCGGATGGCCGCAGTCGCCCTCGGCGTCTCGGCCCTCATGCTCGGCGCGACCGCCTGCTCGAGCGGTGGTGGCGCCCCGAGTGGCAGTGCCACGCTCTGGGGCCTCACCGGCACCGACGAGGACACCGTCCTCGGCCCGTCGCTCAAGGAGTGGAACGCCGCCAACGCCGACGGCCAGGTCGCGCCGACGTACTTCCAGAACGACGCCTACAAGACCAAGATCCGCACCGCGGTCGGTGCGGGCAGTGCACCGACCATCATCTACAGCTGGGCGGGCGGCACCCTGAACTCCTACGTCGACGCCGGCAAGGTCGCCGACATCACCTCGGAGACCGCGGACGCGAAGGGCAAGTTCCTGGAGTCCGTCTGGAACCAGGGCGTCATCGACGACAAGGTCTACGCGGTGCCGATGAACGCCACCACGCCGATCATGTTCTATTACAACAAGGACGTCCTGAAGTCGGCCGGTGTCGAGGTCCCGACGACCTTCGACGAGATCGTCGACGCCATCCCGAAGCTCAAGGCGGCCGGTGTCGCGCCGTTCTCCCTCGCCGGTGCCTCGAAGTGGCCGTCGCTCATGTGGGAGGAGTACCTCGTCGACCGCGTCGCGGGCCCGGAGGCGTTCAACAAGATCATGGCCGGTGAGGCCGACGCGTGGAGCGATCCCGGCATCATCGAGGCGAACGAGAAGATCCAGGAGCTCGTGAAGGCCGGTGCGTTCGTCGACGGCTACGCCTCGGTCACCGCGGACAGCAACGCCGACGTCGCGCTCCTCTACACGGGCAAGGCGGCCATGATGCTGCAGGGCGCCTGGGTCATGACGACGTTCAAGCAGCAGGCCGCGGAGTTCGCCGAGAAGGGGCTCGGCTACACGACCTTCCCGGCCGTGACCGGTGGCAAGGGCGACCCGTCGAACATCGTCGGCAACCCGTCCGGCTACTTCTCCATCTCCGCCGCGGCGACGAAGGAGCAGAAGGCCAGCGCGCTGAAGTACCTCACGGACGGCGTCTTCGACAAGGGCTACATCGACCGCATGGTGAAGGCCGGCCAGGTGCCGCCGATCACGGACATCGACGCGGAGATCGCGGACGCCGGCGGCGACTTCGGCACGACCGTGTACGACCTCACGAAGAACGCCAAGAACTTCCAGATGTCGTGGGACCAGGCGCTCCCGCCCGCACAGGCGACCGCTCTGTTGACGAACCTCGACCAGCTGTTCAACCTGCAGATCACCCCCGAGGAGTTCTCCGACAACATGAACAAGACGATCGGGCAGTGATCCTCCGATGACTGCAACCCGTCAACTGCACGGGGCCGGAGGGGCCGGTGCGGCAGCGATGCGCCGCCGCACCGGCCCCAGTGGCTGGATGGTCGCGCCGGCGCTGGGCTTCTTCCTCGTCTTCGCGATCATCCCGCTCATCGTCGCCCTGTACCTGAGCTTCACCCGCTGGGACGCCATCACGGATCCCGCGTGGGTCGGTCTCGACAACTGGGCCTCCGTCCTCGTCGACCCGGTCGCGATCGACGCACTCGTCCTGACGCTCAAGGTCATCGTGATCTCCTGGGTCGTCCAGACACCGATCAGCCTGCTGCTCGGCACGTGGACCGCGGGGAAGCAGCGCAACCGGGCGGTGCTCGGAGCGATCTTCTTCCTGCCGCTCCTGCTGTCGTCCGCGGCGACCGCCATCGCGTTCAAGGCGATCCTCGACCCGAACTTCGGCCTCTCGGCGTCGCTCGGCATCCCGTTCCTCAAGCAGGACTGGCTGGGCAACCAGCAGCTCGTCCTGTTCGTGGTGATCTTCATCATCGCGTGGCAGTTCGTGCCGTTCCACACGCTCCTCTTCCAGGGCGGCGTCCGACAGATCCCCGCGTCGCTCTACGAGGCGGCGGAGATCGACGGTGCCGGGACGATCAAGCAGTTCTTCCACATCACGCTCCCGCAACTGCGGTACACGCTCGTGACGTCGTCGACGCTCATGATCATCGGATCGCTCACCTACTTCGACGTGATCTTCGTGCTCACCGGCGGGGTCCCGAGTGCGGGCACCCGCATCCTCCCGATCCTCATGTACGTGACGGGCTTCTCCGCGAGCCAGTTCGGGCAGGCGAGTGTCATGGCGATCATCCTGGCCGTCATCGGTCTCGCCATCGCGCTGCTCCTCACCAAGCTGAGCGGCTTCGCCAAGATGGACAGTCAGCAGGAGGGCCTCTGATGTCAGCCACCAACCCACTCACGAAGCCCGGCGCCCTGCCGACGGGGAGCCTCGACACCGTCAGCGTCTCCACCGCGGGTTCGCGACGCGGTCGCCCGGCCGAGCACGAGACCAGAGGCCGACGTCCCCGTGGCGCGCGACGGAAGCCGAACATCCTCGGCGGCATCGGCGCCTGGATCTGGCTGCTCATCATCGTGCTGCCGATCTACTACATCGTCATCACGAGTGTGCGTCCGCAGGCCGGGTTCTTCTCGAGCAACCAGCTCATCCCGCCGACCGATCCGACGCTCGACGGCTACGCGCTCGTCCTGCAGAGCGACTTCTTCCTGTACCTCGGGAACAGTGTGATCATCACCGTCGCGAGCGTCGCGGTCACCGTGTTCGTCTGCCTCATGGCGTCGTACGCGATCGTGCGCACCAACTCGCGGTTCACGCGGGGAGCGTTCTCGTTCTTCCTGTTGGGGCTCGCGATCCCGCTGCAGGCGACGATCATCCCGCTGTTCTACATGCTCAGCAAGGCGGGACTGTACGACACCCTCCTGGCGCTGATCCTGCCCTCCATCGGGTTCGCGGTGCCGGTCACCGTCCTCATCCTGTCGAACTTCATCCGGGACATCCCGAAGGAACTGTTCGAGTCGATGACCGTGGACGGTGCGTCGAGCTGGCGGACCCTCGTCTCGCTCGTGCTCCCGCTGGCCCGCCCCGCGATCGTCACCGTGGCGCTCTACAACGCGCTCAACGTGTGGAACGGCTTCCTGTTCCCGCTCGTGCTGACGCAGTCGCCGAGCAACCGGGTGCTGCCGCTGTCGCTGTGGACCTTCCAGGGCTCGTTCAGCGTGAACGTGCCCGCGGTGCTCGCCGCCGTGGTGCTGTCGACGCTCCCCATCTTCATCCTGTACCTGTTCGGCAGACGGCAACTGATCAGCGGCATGACCGCCGGCTTCAGCAAGTGACGCCCGGCCGACCGACACCGAACCCGACATATCCCCCGAGAGGAATACATGACTGACAAGCAGGCCCTCGTGGTCCGAGGTGGTTGGGACGGGCACATGCCCGTCGAGACCACAGCGGCCTTCATCCCCTTCCTGGAGGCGAACGGGTTCACCGTGCGCGTCGAGGACGGGACCGCCGTCTACACCGATGCCGACTACCTCGACACCGTCGACCTCATCGTCCAGATCAACACCATGAACACCATCGAGCCTGAGGAGTTCGCGGGCCTCCAGCGGGCCGTCCTGAACGGCACGGGGATGGCCGGTTGGCACGGCGGGATCGCGGACTCGTACCGGAACAACGCGGACTACCTCCACATGATCGGCGGGCAGTTCGCGCACCACGCCGGCAAGGATCCGGCGGAGCGCACGGGGGAGCAGTCCGACAACTACATCCCGTACACCGTGCACATCACCGAGTACGGCCGGCAGCACCCGATCACCGAGGGGATCGAGGACTTCGACCTCGTCACCGAGCAGTACTGGGTGCTGAGCGACGAGTACAACGACGTGCTCGCGACGACGACACAGGAGGTGCGGCCCTGGGACGCGTGGAACCGTCCCGTCACGGCCCCCGCCATCTGGACGCGCCACTGGGGGAAGGGCCGGATCTTCGTCTCCGCGCCCGGCCACCGCATCGAGATCGTCGAAGAACCCAACGTCCGCACCATCATCGAACGGGGCCTGCTGTGGGCAGCACGCTGAACGACACACCCACGACCACCGGGGGATCGGTCCTCCGGGTCGGCGTCATCGGCGTCGGCAACATCTCGCGGCAGTACTTCGCCGAGTTCCCCAAGTTGCCGAATCTCCGGCTCGTCGTCGTCGCCGACCTCGATCTCGCACGGGCCGCCGAGGTCGCGGCCGAGCAGGGTGTCCGGTCCTCGAGCGTCGACGAGTTGCTCGCCGACCCGGAGGTCGACGTCGTCCTGAACCTCACCATCCCGGCAGCCCACGCGGAGGTCGCCCGCCGTGCCCTCGAGGCGGGGAAGCACGTCTACGGCGAGAAGCCGCTCGCACTCTCCACGGCCGAGGCGCGACCGGTGCTCGAGCTCGCGCGCGCGAAGGGGTTGCGGGTCGGCAGCGCGCCCGACACCGTCCTCGGCTCCGGTGTCCAGACGGCGCTCGCCGTGCTCGACGCCGGTGCCATCGGTCGGCCGATCGCGGCGGCGGTCGCGTGGAGTGCGCCGGGTCACGAGCTGTGGCACCCGGCACCCGCGTTCTACTACCAGCCGGGCGGCGGTCCGCTGCTCGACATGGGGCCGTACTACCTGACGAGTCTCGTGTCGTTCTTCGGTCCCGTCGTGCGGGTGTCGGGCGCGGTCGCGCGGTCGGACCGGGAGCGGACGGTCGCCACGGGTGCGCTGGCCGGCACGCCGATCCCGGTGCACGAGCAGGTCGACACCCACGTGACGGCGATCCTGGAGCATGCGAACGGTGTCGTCTCGACGGTGACCGTGTCGTTCGAGGTGTGGGCCAGCCGGGTGCCGCTGTTCGAGGTGTACGGCACCGCCGGGACCGTCGCGGTGCCCGACCCGAACCGGTTCTCCGATCCGGTGGAGCTCTCGACCGCGGACGACCGCACCTGGCGTGCGGTGCCCGACAGCGCCGGCTTCGTCGACGCCGGACGCGGGGTCGGGCTGTCGGACCTCGCCGAGGCGATCGAGCAGGACCGGCCACACCGGGCCTCGGGGGACCTCGCGTTCCATGTGCTGGAGATCATGGAGGCGATCATCGTCGCCGGGCGTGAGCACCGGGTCGTGGAACTGACGAGCACCGTGGAGCGGCCCGAGCCCGTGCAGCAGACGGTGGCCGTCGGCTGACGCCCGGTCCCTGAGCCCACGACCTCGGTCCCTGAGCCTGTCGACGGGCGGCTCGGGGACCGGTCGTGTGCGAGGATGGGCTGATCCGAGCACACATTTGGGGGAATGATGTCGTTCACACGAGCACACCGACGACCGGTCTTCTCCATCCTGGCGATCGCCGCAGCCCTGGCCCTGGCCGGCTGCTCGGGCGGCGCCGGAGCCTCGACGCCGGCGCCGACCGAGACCGTGACGGTCACACCGACCGCCACCCCGACACCGACGCCCACCGGCCCCGACCTCGCGGACCCGTCGTCCTGGACCGTCGACTTCACCGGCGTCGGTCCGGTCGAGCTCGGCGCCCCGATCCTCGGGACGGCGTCGCTCATGGCGGCGTTCTCCGTGGCGACCCAGGAGGCGTGCCCGTGGGTCACCGCCTACGCCGCCGAAGGTCTGCCGTCGGTGTGGTTGCCCGATCCGCAGGACACGGGCGTGGTCGAGCAGATCGTGCTGCAGGCGTGGAGCGGTCCGGCTGCTGTCGCGGCGTCGTCGCCGAAGACGGACGCGGGTGTCGGCGTCGGTTCGACCCTCGCGGAACTCCGGGCCGCCTACCCCGCGCTCACCGAGCAGCAGGGCAAGTACGCCGTCTTCTACGCCGTCACCGACGACGCCGGGCACTGGATCAACTTCTCCGTGATGGACGACGTCGTCGAGGCGATCGTCGTGCGTGCCGAGCCGAAGATCGACAGCGAGTACTGCGGCTGACCGTCGCTCAGCGGGCGACGGGGACGACCAGGACGTCCGCGAGCACGCCGTCGTCCACCCGCGCGGTCATCATCGTGCACTGCGGCTGACGGCGACGGTCCGTCGGCGAGCCGGGATTGAGCAGCCGGAGACCCGCGGGGGAGACAGTGTCCCAGGGGATGTGGCTGTGCCCGAAGACGAGCACGTCGGTGTCGGGGTAGGCCTCGTCGGCGCGCCGTTCGCGGCCGGTGGCTGCACCGGTCTCGTGGACGACGGCGAAGCGGACGCCGTCGACCTCGAACCGCGCGACCTCGGGGAGCCGCGCGCGGAGCCCCGGTCCGTCGTTGTTGCCGAAGACGCCGACGAGGCGGGTGGCTCGCTGCTCGAGGGCGTCGAGTGTCGCCTCGTCGACCCAGTCGCCGGCGTGGACGACGAGGTCGGCCGCGTCGACCGCGGCCCACACGGCGTCCGGCAGGGCCTTCGCGCGCTTGGGCAGGTGGGTGTCGGAGATGAGCAGGAGCGAGGTCGACATGCCTCAACGCAAGCGGATCGTCCCGGCCGCGTCAACCGGGTGGTGGTCGTGCGCCCGTCGACCGGTTCAAGTGACGAACCGAGCCGGCACCCAGACGGGCCGACTACAGTGGGCGGCATGCCCGCAACCGACCTGCGCTTCTCCGGGAGGATCGCCGGCTACGGCACCACGGGCGGCGTCCGCATCGTCCTCGGGCTCTGGTCGACGTCACCCTTCGGGTCCTTCGCCGACGCGATGATCGAGGACTCCCGCGGCAAGCGGCTCCTCCTGGCCCCCACGCAGGAGATCGCGGACTTCATCGCCACCACGTACACCTTCGACGACATCGAGATCGGCACGGTCGGGTGGACGCGCCTCCCCACCGGCCTCCGGTTCGTCGGCGGCCCGCTCGACACGACGCTGCGCATCGGCGGCAGTTCGCCCCTGGGACGAGCGCTCCGAGCCGTCCCCAAGCCGCTCGCGGTCAACCCGCTCTGGCTCCAGACGATCGACCCCGTCGCCAGGGTGCTGCAGCCGGGTGCGCGCACGGCGGGCTCGGCCGGCAACGGACGACGCGAGTACTACGGGGTGACGGGCGCCCGCCGCATCACCGCGGCGACGGCGAGCTGGTCGGGTGCGGACCTCGGCACGCTCGCACCGCTCGCCCCGCCCGTGCGGTTCGGCTTCGGTTCGGCCCCCGCCGACCCGCACCTCGTCGACATCGTCACCACGGTCCGGCAACCCGCCTGAGCTGCTCCGCGGCCGCGAAGCAGCCGGAGATCCGCGCGGTGGCAGGACCGGTTGCATCCTCACGTCCTGCTCTGGTGTCGATCCCCGCTTGCCGCGGCGCAGCGTGTTCAGCCCCGGCGGACCATCCACACGTCGACGTCGTCCTCGCGTTCCAGCGTGAAGCCGTGGCGCTCGTAGAGGCGACGGGCCGGGCTGCCCTGCAGCACGTTCAAGCGGAACGGGCGCGGGTCGCCGTCGTCGCGCAGCACCTGCGCGAGGACCGCGGTACCGAGGCCGGCGCCCTGGTGCTCGGGGGCCAGGTAGAAGTGTTCCAGCCACCGTTCCTCGGGCTCCGGGCGGACCGCGAACAGCCCGGCCGCGACACCGTCGACCACGATCACCGAGGTGTGCTCCGGCCGGTACGCGTCGAGGAACCGTCGACGCACGCGGGTCTCGTCGTAGCGCCCGAGACGCTCGAGGTCGGGGCGCATCACGACGGCGCGCACCTCGGCCATCCACGTCGCATCGTCGAGCGTGGCCGGTCGGAGTGTCCATGCGGTGGGCATCCGTCCAGTCAACCATCCGTTCCGGTCGCTCGCGCGCGCAGGTGCCGGGGGAGCCGCCGGTGAGGGACACTGGAGGGATCGAGCAGAGGTGGGCGTGTGAGTGAGGCGACAGCGGGCGGAACCGCTCCGACGGGTGGTCAGGCCGCCGGGAGCGGACTCGACTCGGTGCGCCGTCGCAACCTCGGGCGGATCGTCGAGCTGGTCCACCAGGGCGGGGTACAGTCGCGGTCAGCACTCACGCGGGCGACCGGGCTCAACCGCTCGACGGTCGCCGCGCTCGTGACGGAACTCGCAGCGTCGGGAGTCGTCACGGAGTCGGTCCCGGTCGGCGGGCAGGGTGTCGGTCGTCCGTCGCCGCTCGTCTCCGCCGGCCCCCGAGCCGTCGCCTTCGCGGCGAACCCGGAGCTCGACGCGATCACCGTCGCGGCCGTCCGGCTCGGTGGCGAGGTCGTTGAACGCGTGCGTCGCGACGTCGACACGACCCCGACGGCAGGCGAGGCGACGGCGATCATCGCGGAGCTGGTCGCCGACTTGGCCGCACGCCTGCCCGACGACGCGCAGGGTGGGGGCGGGATCGGGCTCGCGGTCCCCGGACTCGTGCGCGACGCCGATGGGGTCGTCCGGCTCGCGCCGCACCTCGGCTGGGTCGACGAGCCGCTCGTCGAACGGCTGCGTGCCGCGACCGGCCGGGCGGTGTTCGCGGCGAACGACGCGAGTCTCGGTGCCAGGGCGGAGCGGACCTTCGGGGCCGGCCGAGGCATCGACGACCTCGTCTACCTGAACGGTGGCGCGAGCGGTATCGGCGGCGGCATCATCGCCGGTGGCCGCCCCGTCGGTGGTGCGCGCGGCTACGCGGGGGAGTTCGGGCACACCTCGGCGACGGCCGCGGGTAACGCGCTCGAAGACGCCGTCCGCCGTAGTGAGCTGCTCCGCGTCGCCGGGCTCGTCGCCGGGGACGACGCGGTCCTCGAGGCGGCACTCGCCGCCGGTATCGCCGCGGATCCGGCCGGGCCGATGCGCGAGGAGGTCGTCCGGCAGGCGAGGACGCTCGGGCGGGCGCTCGCCGGGACGGTCAACATCCTCGACCCCGAGCTCGTCGTCCTCGGCGGGCATCTCGGGATCGTGCTCGAACTGGCGTCGGAGGAGCTGCACGACGCGGTCCGTGAGCGGGCGCTCGTCCCGCCGTTCGAGGACGTCGCGATCGTGCGTGCGGAGCTCGGGCAGGACCTCCTCCTCATCGGTGCGGCGGAACTCGCCTTCGACCGGCTCATCGCGGACCCCGCCGCCTGGTGAGTCCGTCCGCCGGCGCGGTGCGCTGACGTGAGACGTCCCCACCCGGCGTCAGCGCGGTGCGCTGGCATGACTCTGCGGGCATCGGCGCGACCGCGGGCTGAGCGCGTGAGCGCGGGTCTCTGGAGGGGCGCGCCCACGCGTGTGAGCCGCGCTCGCGTCAGCGCACCGCGCTGGCGCCAGTCGCCAGGCACCACCGCCACCCGGGGTCAGAAGGCCGGGGGACCCGCGGACTTCCGCACGATGAGTTCGGGCTCGATCGTGCCCCGGTAGCCGACGGCGTCGACCTCGAGATTGCCGAGCAGATGCGCGACGCAGCGCCGCCCCAGCTCGTCGAAGTCCTGACGCACCGTCGTGAGCGGCGGCCAGAAGTGCGACGCCTCGGGGATGTCGTCGAACCCCACGATCGACACGTCCCGCGGCACGTCGTAGCCCTCGTCGCGGATCGCGTGGATGAGCCCGAGCGCCATCTGGTCGTTCGAGGAGAAGATCGCCGTGAAGTCGCGCACCCGCATGAGTTCGATGCCGGCGCGATACCCGAAGTCGGCCGTCCAGTCGCCGAGGATCGGCGCCGTCGTCGGCACGTCCTGCGCGCTCATCTCCGCGAGGAACCCACGCATGCGCGCCTCCGCCTCGATCCAGTCCTGCGGACCGGCGAGGTGGTAGATGTTCCGATGCCCGAGCTCGATGAGGTGCCGCGTCGCCAAGCGTCCACCGGCGACCTGGTCGACCCCGATCGAGTGGTCGTCGAGGTCGCCGCCGGACTGCACCGCTACGAAGGGGACCCGGACCTGCAGCTCCTCGATGGCGCGGAACACCCGGACCTGCGGCGCGATCACCACGATGCCGTCGACCGACTGCGCGAGGAGGTGCTCAACGGCCGCCACGATCGACACCTCGCTGGTGTCGGGCAGGTTGGAGGTGCTGACGAGGTACCCGGCGTCCTTGCTCGCGTTCTCGATGGCCTGGATCATGCTCGCCGGACCGTACTGGGAGCGCTGGCTGGCGAGCACGCCGATCGTCCGCGACCGACTCGTCACGAGGGCTCTGGCCGCCCGGTTCGGGCGGTAGTTGACCTCGTCCATGACGGCGAGCACGCGGTCGCGCGTGGAGTCGCGGATGCTCGGATGGTTGTTCAGCACTCGGGACACGGTCTGGTGGGAGACCCCGGCCAGGCGCGCGACATCGCGGATATTGGGGGCTCGCCCCCGTTCGGCGTCGTCGCTCACGGATTCCTCGGACCTCGATGTGCACGGTCACATTTCGTGCTGCACCCATTATGCACACGCCTCAGGCCGCCGAAGGATCGGCTCCGTCGGCCTCCGTGCAGCCGCCGAGCAGCCGACGACGGTACCGTTGGAGGATGGACACCGCAAGCGTCGCCCGCGTCATCGAAGCCACCGACTTCTCGGGCGTCGTGCTCGTCAAGCGCGGAGACGAGACGCTCTTCGAGGTCGCACGGGGGCTCGCCTCCCGGGAGCGCGACGAGCCGATCACGCTCGACACCCGGTTCGACACGGCCTCGATCACGAAGCTGTTCACCGCGGCCGCCGTGCTGCAGCAGGTCGACGCGGGGCACATCGACCTCGACGAGTCGATCCACGAGTACGTCGACCTCGACGGCACCACCATCCGCCGCGACGTGCAGCTGATCCACCTGCTGACCCACACCTCCGGCATCGCCGACGACGCCGACGAGACCGCCGGTGAGAGCTACGAGGAGCTGTGGGCCGAGCGCCCCGCCTCGTCGATCCGCGAGACCGCCGACCTCCTGCCGCTCTTCGCCCATAAGCCGCCGCTCGCGGCACCGGGCGAGGAGGCGAACTACGTCAACGCCGGCTACGTCCTGCTCGGGCTCGCCCTCGAAGGGGTGACCGGCCTGCCGTACCGCGAGCTCATCGAGCAGCAGGTGTTCGCGCTGCTCGGCATGGACCACTCGGGCTTCGCCGACCGCCGCACGGGCGAACCGGGCCTCGCGGAGGGCGGCGACGTCGACGACGACGGGGTCTGGCACTCGAACGTCGACGCCTTCCCGCCGCTCGGCGGCCCGGACGCCGGTGCGCAGTCCACGGCGGCCGATCTCATCACCTTCCTGCGCGCGGCCCGCGACGCGAAGCTCCTCACCGCCGAGCTGACCGAGGAGTTCACCTCCCCGCAGATCGAGGTCGACGAGGAGATCTCCTACGGCTTCGGATTCGAGTTCGACGTCGACGAGGACGGTCAGGTCCGTTCGATGTACCTCGACGGTGTCAACCCGGGTGCCAGCGGCATCGTCCGCACCTACTTCGGCCCGACGGCGGCCGACGCGATCGACGTCGTCGTGCTGTCGAACTCCGAGGACGGCGCGTGGGACGTCATCCGCGCCATCGACGCAGAACTCTAGGCGACTTCCGCGCCACCACTGGGATCGGCAGCGCCGGTACCCGCCGTCCGAGCGCGTCGCGCACGGCCGCCGCGCGCAACGCGCACACCCCGGAACCACGTCGTTGAGAGCGCGACCATACCCCGACGATCGCCGGTTATGAAAATGAGACACATCCCGACTTGACATCGGGTGGAGGTCTGGGGCTATCGTGTGACACACAATGTGAACGGTCACATTCGGAGTGACGAGGAAGTCGACGTGGGAACGAAGCGCAACGGAGCGAGCAGGTGGGCGATGAGCCTCCTCCCGAACCGCGGCACCGATCGAACCGACCACGACTCCCTCTCGGCCCGGCTTCCCGCCGGCCACCTCTCCCTGCACCCTCGCCGGCACCACGACGAGGCGTCCGCACCCGCACCCGCGAACGCCACGTAGCCGACGAGCGGCCTCGATGAGCTGGACACATCGACGCCGTTCGACCTGCGCATGACAACGACGTCCAAGCAACCCCCTAGGGAAGGAACCACACAGTGAAGAAGAGAATGCTCCTCGCCACGCTGGCCGCAGGCACGATGGTCGTGTCGCTCGCCGGCTGCTCCGGCGGCGCAAGCGGCGGATCGGGCGGCGGCGAAGGCGACGGCAAGCTCGTCGGCGTCGCGATGCCCACCAAGAGCTCCGAGCGCTGGATCCAGGACGGCAACGCCGTCAAGGAGCAGCTCGAGAAGGAGGGCTTCAAGGTCGACCTGCAGTACGCCGAGGACGACATCCCCACCCAGGTCTCGCAGATCGAGAACATGATCACCAAGGGCGCCTCCGTCCTGATCATCGCGTCGATCGACGGCACCACGCTCACGAGCGTGCTGCAGGAGGCCAAGGACGGCGACATCCCCGTCATCGCCTACGACCGCCTCATCCGCGACAGCGAGAACGTCGACTACTACGCGTCGTTCGACAACTACAAGGTCGGCGTGCAGCAGGCCAACTCGGTCCTCAACGGCCTCGGCCTCGTCGACCTCGAGGGCAAGCCCACCGAGGGCGCACCCGCCGGTCCGTTCAACATCGAGATGTTCGCCGGCTCGCCCGACGACAACAACGCCACGTTCTTCTGGGACGGCGCGCAGGACACCCTGAAGCCGTTCATCGACGCGGGCACCCTCACGGTCGCCAGTGGCCAGACCTCCTTCGAGCAGGCTGCAACGCTCCGTTGGGACGGTGAGACCGCGCAGAAGCGCATGGAGAACATCCTCACGTCGACCTACTCCGACGGTTCCAAGGTCAACGCGGTCCTGTCGCCCTACGACGGCATCTCGCGAGGCATCATCTCGGCGCTGACCGACGCCGGCTACTCGGTGGGCGACGGCTGGCCCGTCATCTCCGGCCAGGACGCCGAGCTCGACTCGGTCAAGGCCATCGAGTCCGGTGAGCAGTACGCGACCATCTTCAAGGACACCCGCCAGCTGGCGAGCGAAGCCGTCAAGATGGCCGTCGCCGTCCTGAACGGTGAGAAGCCCGAGGTCAACAACACCGAGGACTACGACAACGGCAAGAAGGTCGTCCCGTCCTTCCTCCTCGAGTCGCAGATCGTCGTCAAGGACAACATCCAGGAGGTCCTCGTGGACTCCGGGTACTGGACCGAAGACGAGATCAAGGGCTAACACCCACCGAAGTCCCCAGTCGGGCTCGGGGAGCGGATTCCGCTCTCCGAGCCTGTCTCGGGGCCCGGGTCCGCACCTCGACGCTTCGACCACCTCAGTGACCATGTCCGGTCCCTGAGTCGGACGACGTGCCTGAGGTCACCGGCCAGGCTCAACGACGACCACCAGTAAGGAGACTCAGGTGTCAGCCGAGACGACGAGCATCCTCGAGATGCGCAACATCATCAAGACCTTCCCCGGCGTCAAAGCCCTCTCGAACGTCACCCTCGATGTGCAGCGCGGTACCGTGCACGCCATCTGCGGCGAGAACGGTGCCGGCAAGTCCACCCTCATGAAGGTGCTGTCGGGCGTGTACCCGTTCGGGACCTACGAGGGCGACATCGTCTTCGAGGGCGAGACGATGGAGTTCAAGGACATCCGTGACTCGGAGTCCAAGGGCATCGTCATCATCCACCAGGAGCTGGCGCTCAGCCCCTACCTCTCCATCGCGGAGAACATCTTCCTCAACAACGAGCTGAAGGGGCCGCTCGGCCTCATCGACTGGAACCGCACCAACCAGGAGGCGGCAGCCTTGCTCGCCCGGGTCGGGCTGCGGGAGAACCCGACGACGAAGATCCTCGAGATCGGTGTCGGCAAGCAGCAGCTCGTCGAGATCGCGAAGGCCCTCTCGAAGCGCGTGAAGCTCCTCATCCTCGACGAGCCGACCGCCGCCTTGAACGACGAGGACTCCGACCACCTGCTCGACCTCATCCTGCACCTCAAGGAGCAGGGCATCACGTCGATCATCATCAGCCACAAGCTCAACGAGATCAAGAAGGTCGCCGACACCGTCACGGTCATCCGCGACGGCAAGACGATCGAGACGATCGTGAAGAACGACGTCACCGAAGAGCGCATCATCAAGGACATGGTCGGTCGCGACCTCGAGCACCGCTACCCGGACCACACGCCGAACATCGGTGCCGAGATCCTGCGCGTCGAGGACTGGACCGCCCACCACCCGCAGGACCCGACCCGCGTGATGGTGGACGCCGTGAACCTCAACGTCCGTGCCGGTGAGATCGTCGGCATCGCCGGCCTCATGGGCGCCGGGCGCACCGAGTTCGCGATGAGCCTCTTCGGCCAGTCGTACGGCAGCCGGATCAGCGGCAAGGTCTTCAAGAACGGCTCGGAGATCCGCACGCGCACCGTGTCGGAGGCCATCGCGAACGGCCTCGCGTACGCCACCGAGGACCGCAAGTACTACGGCCTCAACCTCATCGAGGACATCAAGCGCAACATCTCGATGGCCTCGCTGAAGAAGCTCGAACGCGGCGGACTCGTGAACGACAACGAGGAGTACAAGGTCGCCGAGGAGTACCGCAAGAGCATGAACATCAAGGCTCCCAACGTGCTCGCGAAGACCGGCAAGCTCTCGGGTGGCAACCAGCAGAAGGTCGTGCTGTCGAAGTGGATCTACTCCGACCCCGACGTCCTCATCCTCGATGAGCCCACCCGTGGGATCGACGTCGGCGCGAAGTACGAGATCTACACGATCATCAACCGCCTCGCCGCGGAGGGGAAGGGCGTCATCGTCATCTCCTCCGAGCTCCCCGAGCTCATCGGCATCTGCGACCGCATCTACGCCCTCAGCGAGGGCCGCATCACCGGCGAACTGCCGATCGAGGAAGCGAACCCCGAAGCGCTCCTCAAGCTCATGACCATGGAGAAGCCCCGCTAAGCGGGCGCGGACGGATCGAAGGAGAACCGCAATGTCCGATCTGGACACCAAACCCACCGTCCCGGCAGGGGACGGCACCGCCGCCGGCGGCCTCGTCAACCCGGCCACGAACCGGTTCACGAGCTGGCTGACCCACATCCTCAGCGACCTCGGCAAGAACGGCATCTTCATCGCCCTCCTGCTCGTCGTCGTGTTCTTCGCCGTCATCACCGACGGCATCCTGCTGCGGCCGCAGAACATCTCCAACCTGATCGTGCAGAACGGGTACATCCTCGTCCTCGCGATCGGCATGGTGATGGTCATCATCGCCGGCCACATCGACCTGTCGGTCGGTTCCGTCGCGGCCTTCGTCGGCGCCGTCTCCGGTGTCTTCGCCGTACAGATGCAGATGCCGTGGTGGATCGCGGTCATCCTCTCGCTCGCCATCGGTGCCCTCGTCGGCGTCTGGCAGGGCTTCTGGATCGCCTACGTCGGCATCCCGGCGTTCATCGTGACGCTCGCCGGCATGCTCATCTTCCGCGGCCTCGCGCTCGTGGTCCTCGGCAACGCGAACATCGGTTCCTTCCCGGGCGAGTACCGCGCCCTCGGCAACGGCTTCCTGAACGACGTCTTCGGTGACTTCCCGATCGACCCGCTCACGCTGGGGATCGGCGTCATCGCCGTCATCGGCCTCGTCGTGCAGCAGGTCCGCACGCGCCTCGGCCGTCAGAAGTACGGCCAGGAGACCGAGCCCTTCCCGTGGTTCGTCGCCAAGCTCGTCCTGATCACCGCCGGCATCGGCTTCTTCGTCTACGCCCTCGCCGCGTACAAGGGCATCCCGGTCACGCTCATCGTGCTCGCCGTCCTGGTGCTCGTGTACGGCATCGTGATGAACCGCTCCGTCTTCGGTCGCCACATCTACGCGATCGGTGGCAACCGCCACGCGGCCGAGCTGTCCGGTATCAAGACGCGCAAGGTCGACTTCTTCCTGTTCGTCAACATGGGCTTCCTCGCGGCGCTCGCCGGCCTCATCTTCACGGCCCGCCTGAACCTCGCCGGTCCGAAGGCCGGTGACGGCTTCGAGCTCGAGGCGATCTCCGCGGCGTTCATCGGTGGAGCCGCGGTGCAGGGTGGCGTCGGAACCATCGGTGGCGCGATCATCGGTGGTCTCATCATCGGCGTCCTGAACAACGGTATGTCGATCATCGGCCTCGGCATCGAGTGGCAGCAGGCCGTCAAGGGCCTCGTGCTCCTGCTCGCCGTCGCCTTCGACGTCTACAACAAGCGCCGCAGCGGCGGACGCTGATCCGCAGCCCCGCTCAGGCGGCGAGCTGTCCAGCACGAACGACCAGTCACCCTCAGCGATGACCGCGAACCACGGAGGCGAGCGCACCGGCGAACAGGCCGGGGCGCTCGCCTCCGTGCGTGGTCCGGGCGGTGATGCGACGGTCCCGTCGGTACCGGCACTCGAGGTGCTCGACGGTGACGAGACGGTGCTCGCCGTCGAGGCCGGCGTCGTCCACGCGGTCGTCGGGCCCCGGTCGGCGACGCGGCGGTTCGTCGACGCCCTCTCCGGCGCCGCGGGCGGACGGCGGCGACGCAGGACCGCCGAGGTCGTGCGCATCGCGGGGACGGCCGTCGCCCTCGCTTCTCGTGCGGCGTCGAGTGCGGCCGGGATCGCCGTGGTGACCGGCGGCCAGGCGATCAGTTGGACGCAGGACGTGGGCGACAACGTCCTGCTCGGCAACGAGCACGGCTCGGGTGTCGACGGCTTCGGCGCCGCGGTCCGCGCCGCGCTCCGCTTCGGGCGCCCCGGTGGTGATACCCGTGGGAGCGACCGGGACCGCGTGGTCCGCGCGCTCGCGACGGTCGGCCTGGCGACCGAGCCGACCACGGCGGTCGCGGAGCTGACCGCTCTGGAACGCCGACTCGTCGAGCTCGCGAGAGCGGTCGCAGCGGGAGCCGCCGTCGTGATCGTCGACGAGTCCGGAGCCGGACTGTCCACGCCGGAACGCGAGCGCTGGCAGACCGCCCTGCGCTCCGTCGCCGCCACGCCCCGGCCGTCCGGGACCGCTCCGGTGGTCCTGCTCGTCACGGGGACGGTCACCGGTCTCGCCGCCGTCGCATCGGCGGTCACCCTGCTCGGAACCGGATCCGGCGCGAACGGCCCCCGCACGCTCCCGGTGTCGGACGCGGCCGATGAGCGGCGGGTGCTCGACGCCTTGGCAGTGGGCCTCGGGAGCGCCGCGGGTCTCCGTGGTGTGGACCGCACGAGCGACAGCGCGCGGTCCTGCCCGGATCGCGACACCCGCCCGACCGAGCGCACGGGCGGGCTGCGTGTCGAGCAGTGGCACGCGAGCCACCCCGCCGACGCCGCCAGGACCATCGTCGACGGGGTGAGCTTCGCGTGCGCTCCCGGCGAGGTCCTCGGCCTCTTCGGTCCCCTCGACTCCGGTGTCGGCGAGGTGCTCCTCAGCCTGTTCGGCCACTCGTACGGTGCCACGGTGCGTGGAGCGGTCGCCATCGACGGCGAGACCGTCGACGTCTCGACCATGGACCGCGCTCGCGCTGCCGGACTGCTTTACACGACCGAACACCCGATCCGCTACGACCTCGCGTTCCTCGGCGGCGTGCCCTCGAGTGTGTCGCCGACGTCGCTCACCCGCATGGTCTCGACCGGGCTCGCGGACGGCCGCCGGGCGTACCCGGCGACCACCGGGGTGAACGGCCTGGCGGCGGCGCTGCCCGGTGCGCATCGCGGCCCGACCGCCGAGCAGTTCACCGAGTCACTTCGGTCGCTCCTCGACACACCGGCACGGGTGGTGCTCCTGGCCGAACCGTTCGGTGACCGCCGCGACGCCGGTGCGGCCGAACGCGTCGCCCTCATCCGGGCCATCGCCGCCTCCGGTCGGGCGGTCGTGGTGGCCGGCGACGACCCCTCGGCGCTCGTCGAGGTCTGCGACCGGGTCATCGCCGTCCGCAACGGCCGGGTGGTGGGGGAGACCCGTCCCGACCGCGACGCCAGGGGGCATCGGGACGCGGTCCTCGCCGTCCTCGACGCGATGGGCGGGCTCGCATGAGCGGCGCTGGCCAGGCCGATGTACAACGTTGTACACTGGCATCGGCCCGGACGCCGTCGAACCTCCACCCGACCCCGGCCCACCCACCCCGAGCGTCCCCGGGACGCCGCAGGCTTCCGCACCACCCGACGAACCAGCACCACCAGACGAAGGAGTCCAGCCGGTGAACACCGAGCACACCGCAGCATCCCCCAGCGCGTCAGCCGCCTCCGGCGAGACCTACACGATCGGCGTCGACTTCGGCACCCTGTCCGGCCGGGCCGTCGTCGTCCGCGTGTCCGACGGCGCTGAGCTCGGCTCCGCGGTGCTCGACTACCCGCACGCCGTCATGGACCGCGAACTCGCCTCGACCGGCGCCACCCTGCCGCCCGACTGGGCGCTGCAGGTCCCGGCCGACTACGTCGCGGTCATCAGGTCCGCCGTGCCCCGCGCCGTCGAGGCCGCCGGGATCGACCCGGCGGCGGTCATCGGCATCGGCACCGACTTCACGGCCTGCACGATGGTCCCCGTCATCGCCGACGGCACCCCACTCAACGAGCTGCCCGAGTACGCCGACCGCCCGCACGCCTACGTGAAGCTGTGGAAGCACCACTCCGCGCAGCCGCAGGCCGACCGCATCAACGAACTCGCCGCCGAGCGGGGCGAGTCCTGGCTGCCGCGCTACGGCGGACTCATCTCCAGCGAGTGGGAGTTCGCCAAGGGACTCCAGCTGCTCGAGGAGGACCCGGAGCTCTACGAGCGCATGGACCACTGGGTCGAGGCCGCCGACTGGATCATCTGGCAGCTGACCGGGCGGTACGTCCGGAACGCCTGCACCGCCGGGTACAAGGGCATCTACCAGGACGGCGCCTACCCGAGCCACGAGTTCCTCGCCGCCCTCAACCCCGCGTTCGAGCGCTTCGCCGACGACAAGGTCGAGCACGAGATCGGTGAGCTGGGCGCTGCCGCCGGCACCCTCTCCGCGGAGGCCGCGGCCTGGACCGGGCTCCGTGAGGGCATCGCCGTCGCGGTCGGGAACGTCGACGCCCACGTCGCCGCCCCCGCGGCACAGGCGGTCTCGCCCGGCCAGATGGTCGCGATCATGGGCACGTCCACCTGCCACGTCATGAACGGCGACGTCCTCCGCGAGGTCCCCGGCATGTGCGGCGTCGTCGACGGCGGCATCATCGCCGGCCTGTACGGCTACGAGGCGGGCCAGTCCGGCGTCGGCGACATCTTCGCCTGGTACGTCGAGAACCAGGTCCCCGCCCGGTACACGGAGGAGGCGGCCGCGCGCGGCGTCAGCATCCACGAGTACCTCACCTCTCTGATCCAGGACCAGCCGGTCGGTGCCCACGGGCTCGTCGCGCTCGACTGGCACTCCGGCAACCGCTCGGTGCTCGTCGACCACGAACTCTCCGGCACGGTCCTCGGCCTGACGCTCTCCACACGCACCGAAGAGGTCTACCGGGCGCTGTTCGAGGCGACCGCCTTCGGGACGCGCAAGATCGTCGAGACGTTCAACGCTTCGGGCGTGCCCGTCACCGAGTTCATCGTCGCCGGCGGTCTGCAGCGGAACCCGTTCCTCATGCAGACCTACTCCGACATCCTGCGCCTGCCGATCTCGATCACCGCGAGCGCCCAGGGTCCCGCCCTCGGCTCCGCCATCCACGCGGCCGTCGCGGCCGGCGCCTACCCGGACGTCCCGGCGGCCAGCGCCGCGATGGGCAAGGTCGACCGCGCCGTCTACACGCCGAACGAGGCCGCGGCGGACGCGTACGACCTGCTCTACGCCGAGTACGCCACCCTCCACGACTACTTCGGTCGCGGAGCCAACGACGTCATGAAGCGGCTGAAGCGCCTCCGCCGGGCCGCCCTCGGTGGCGGCTCCGACCGCCTGCCGTCCGACACCGAGACCACCGCCCTCGAAGGAGCAACCTCGTGAACACCTACTCACCGGAGATCGAGGTCGCGATCGCCCGCGTCCGCGCCGACGTCGCGAAGCTGCACGGCGAGCTCGTGCGCTACGGCCTCGTCATCTGGACCGGCGGCAACGTCTCCGGTCGGGTGCCCGGCGCCGAGCTGTTCGTGATCAAGCCGTCGGGCGTCGACTACGACGACCTCGCGCCCGAGAACATGATCCTCTGCGACCTCGACGGCAACGTGATCCCGGGCACGCCCGGCTCCGACCGGTCGCCCTCGAGCGACACGGCCGCGCACGCCTACGTGTACCGCCACATGCCCGAGGTCGGCGGGGTCGTGCACACGCACTCCACCTACGCCGTCGCCTGGGCTGCACGCGCCGAGCCGATCCCGTGCGTCATCACCGCCATGGCCGACGAGTTCGGCGGGGAGGTCCCCGTCGGGCCGTTCTCGATCATCGGCGACGACTCGATCGGTCGCGGCATCGTGGAGACGCTGACCGGCCACCGGTCGCGCGCCGTCCTCATGCAGAACCACGGTCCGTTCACCATCGGCAAGGACGCGCGGGACGCCGTGAAGGCGGCCGTCATGGTCGAGGACGTGGCCCGGACCGTGCACATCTCGCGGCAGCTGGGTGAGCCGAAGCCGATGCCGACCGAGGCGATCGACGCCCTGTTCGACCGCTACCAGAACGTCTACGGCCAGGCGCCCCAGGGCGCGCTCTAGGCCAGCCACCGCACCCCGGTCCCTCCCCATCCCTGAGCTCGTCGACGGGCAGGGACCGCGCACACCACTCCAGACCAGAAAGCAGACCCACCCATGCCGAAGCCCACCACCACCCTCGACCACTACACCGTCTGGTTCCTCACCGGCAGCCAGAACCTCTACGGCGAGGAGACCCTCCGCCAGGTCGCCGAGCAGTCACAGGCCATCGCGGCCGAGCTCGGCGCCGCCGCCGACGTCCCGGTCCGGATCGAGTGGAAGCCCGTCCTCAAGGACTCCGAGTCCATCCGTCGCGCGATGCTCGACGCGAACGCCGACGACAGCGTCATCGGCCTCGTCACCTGGATGCACACCTTCAGCCCCGCGAAGATGTGGATCGCCGGCCTCGACGCCCTGCAGAAGCCGCTCCTGCACCTGCACACGCAGGCGAACGTCGAGCTGCCGTGGTCGGAGATCGACTTCGACTTCATGAACCTCAACCAGGCCGCCCACGGCGACCGTGAGTTCGGCTACATCCAGACCCGTCTCGGCGTCGCCCGCAAGACGGTCGTCGGGCACGTGTCGGACCCGCGGGTGCAGCGCGAGGTCGGCACCTGGCAGCGCGCCGCAGCCGGTTGGGCCGCCACGCACGAGCTGAAGCTCGCCCGCTTCGGCGACAACATGCGCTACGTCGCCGTCACCGAGGGTGACAAGACGGAGGCCGAGCTGCGGTTCGGCGTGCAGGTGAACACCTGGAGCGTCAACGAACTCGCCGAGGCCGTGCACGCCTCGACGGACGCCGACATCGACGCGCTCGTCGCCGAGTACGAGGAGCTGTACGACGTCGTCCCCGAGCTGCGGAAGGGCGGCGAGCGGCACGAGTCGCTCCGCTACGGCGCCGCGATCGAACTCGGCCTGCGCTCGTTCCTCGAGGCCGGCGACTTCGCCGCGTTCACGACGAGCTTCGAGGACCTCGGTGAGCTGCGCCAGCTGCCCGGTCTCGCCGTCCAGCGCCTCATGGCCGACGGTTACGGCTTCGGTGCCGAGGGTGACTGGAAGACGGCCGTCCTCGTGCGCGCCGCGTCAGTCATGGGTGCAGGCCTCCCCGGCGGCGCCTCGCTCATGGAGGACTACACGTACCACATGGAGCCCGGCAACGAGCTCATCCTCGGGGCGCACATGCTCGAGGTCAGCCCGACGCTGTCCTCCGCGCGCGCCACGCTCGAGGTGCACCCGCTCGGCATCGGCGGCAAGGAGGACCCGGTGCGCCTGGTCTTCACGGCCGACTCCGGCCCCGCCGTCGTCGTCGCCATGAGCGACATGCGCGACCGCTTCCGCCTGACGGCCAACGTCGTCGAGGTGGTCCAGCCCATCGAGGCGCTGCCGAAGCTGCCCGTCGGTCGTGCCGTGTGGAAGCCGGCTCCCGACTTCGCGACCTCGGCCGCCGCCTGGCTCACCGCGGGTGCCGCGCACCACACGGTGATGTCGACGGCCGTCGGGGTCGAGGTCTTCGCCGACTTCGCCGAGATCGCCAAGACCGAGCTGCTCGTGATCGACGAGTCGACGACCACGCGTGACTTCCAGCGTGAGGTCCGCTGGAACAACGCCTACTACCGTCTGGCCCAGGGCTTCTAAGCAACCAGCAGTCCCATGAGGACGGCCTCCCACCGCACGGTGGGAGGCCGTCCTGCGTTCCGGCGTCACCGATCGTGCGGTGCGACGTCGGCGCTTGCTAGCCTGAGGCGAGGCGCCGGGGGTGGCGCGTGGAACGACGGGGGTCGACCGATGACGGACGTGTTCGAGCAGGCCGGGGCACCGGGGCAGGACGAGGAAGCGGCGACCGGACGCACCGGGCTCGGCTGGCGGCTCGCGATCGGCGGGACCGTCCTCGTCGCCGGTGTCGGCGCGGTCCTCGCGATCGTCGCGGTGACGGGCGGGTTCGCCGCGGCGGATCCGGCGGCCGCCGAGCGGGCGATGGAACGCTGCATCGAGGAGCAGGCGAGCCGGATCGTCGACGCCGGCGACCGCACGCCCGAGGAGGCCGCGGCGGAGGGCTGTGCACTCCAAGCCGACTCGGACACCTTCCTCGACGAGTACGGCGACTGACCGGACCGCTCGGGCCGGCTAACGCAGGAGCCCGAAGACCAAGCCGACGACGAAGAGTGCGAGCGCGCTCCACATGAGGATGTCGTCGAGGCTCATCCGGACGGCGAGGCGCCGACCGCGGGTGCTGACCCGGCCGGCCGCCGTCTTCGTCGAGGCCGATTCGTCCGCCGCGGCGCTCCGTCGGTCACCTCGGGTCTCGCGCCACCGTGCCCAGCGTTCGACGCGGTCGTCGAGCGCATCGACGGCGTCGGCGATGTCCCGCCAGTCCTCCGGTCTGGTCGTGACGAGGTCCTTGGTGGTCACGAGGAGGAGCCAGTCGTCGACGATCTCCACGTCGAAGCCCCGCACGTGGTCGAGCAGGCGTGCCATCACGTCGGGCGTGAACAGGTAGAGCGCGTCGGCCTCGTAGCCGATCGGGCAGTACAGCTGGAAGTGGCGGTCGAACCCGCCCTCGAGGCTGAGGCGCTGCGCGTCGGCCGGGGCGCCGGCACCGGTCATGCCTCGGCGGCGGCCGTCCTGGGCGCGCAGCAGGATGTGGGGGAGCGCCACGGGCATCCGGAGCGCGCAGTAGCCGCCGAAGGGGGCCGCGAGGTTCTTGCGGTTGCCGATGACCTCGTAGTTCGCCATCTCGATGCCGCGCGGCTCCCGGCTCCGGAACACCCGGTGCAGGTTCGCGGACCCGCGGCTCCACCAGGGCATGTCGCGCTGCAGGGCGATGGGACCGACCCGGTAGTCGAACCCGTTCGCCTGGGCGAAGGCCGCGAGACGGAGGTGCGTGCGTTTCAGGGTCCTGCGCGACCAGACCCGGACCGTCATCCGGACGAGGATCACGGCGAGGAGGATCATGACCACCACGAGGGTGCCCATGCCGAAGGCGATCCCACCGGCGTTCCGGCCGCCCTGCGCGTAGGCGAGCAGGCCGACGAGTCCGAAGAAGAAGATGCCGAACAGCCCGCCCAACGCGCCGAGGGTGGTGGTGAGCCGTCGGAGTCGCCCGATGCGATCGCGTGCGTCGCGGTCCTCCGCCACGAAGGCCGGCCACTGCGCTCGGACCTCGTGGCCGGGAAACGGTCGGGTGAGCGCACTCGTGTCGAGTGGTTCGGGGAGCGCCTGCACGTCCTTCAGCCTACTTCCGCGCTCGTGGCCGGAAATCAGCGAGGCATGGCCGGGAATCCCTCGGCGCGGCTCGGGCCACGCGCCAGAATGAAGGCATGACCGAACAACGCGCCGTCCTCGATGCCTCCGTCAGCTTCCTGAACGGCGGTGGCCTCGCCGTCGAGGACTTCCGCCTCGACCTGCCACCCGCCATCGCCCAGGCGAAGGGGAAGGCGCAGCAGCAGGAGGTCGGCCGGCTCCTCGTCACCCACCTCGGGCTGGCGATGGTCGGTGAGATCCGCATCACGAAGCTCGAGATCGTGCGCGAACAGCACAAGGGCTCGCGCGGCATCCTCGCTGCAGCGGCGGCCGCGGGGCTCGAGCTCCCCGCTGAGACGACGGCTGAGACGCAGCGGCGGCCGCGCCCGGAGGGACGGCTCGTGGAGCTGAGCCACCCGATCCGCGCCGGACTCCGCACCTACCCGGGCCTGCCGGAGCCGGTGATCCGCCCCTTCCTCACGCGCGAGGACTCACGCGCGAACTACGCGGAGGGGACCGAGTTCGCGATGGACGTCATCGAGATGATCGGCAACACCGGCACCTACCTCGACAGCCCGTTCCACCGCTACGCCGGCGGAGGCGACCTCGCGAGCCTGACGCTCGACCGACTCGTCGACCTCCCAGCCGAGGTCTTCCACCTCGAGGACTCGTCCGAGCGCGGCATCGGCGCGAACGTGTTCCTCGACCGCGAGCTGCGCGGGACCGCCGTGCTCCTGCACACCGGCTGGGACCGGCACTTCGAGAGCGACGCGTACCGCTCGAACGCGCCCTTCCTCGCGGAGGACGGTGTCCGACACCTCGTCGAGCAGGGCGTGGTCCTCGTCGGCATCGACTCCATCAACATCGACGACACCGAGGCGGGTTCCGGCGGAGCGCGCCCGGCACACTCCCTCCTGCTCGACGCCGGGATCCAGGTGGTCGAGCACCTGACCGGTCTCGAGCAGCTGCCCGCGAGCGGCGCGACGTTCACCGCCACCCCACCACTCGTCGAGGGCTTCGCGACGTTCCCGGTGCGCGCCTTCGCCCGCCTGCCCTAGGCCCGGGACCGTCGCCGTCGGACGGGCGCTCCGGGCACCCGTCCGACGGCGTCCGTCACTCCTCGATCTCGGCGCGCAGGAGCGCGGCGTCCGTGTGCTGCTCCAACCGCTCGTGCGCGTCGGCGAGTTCGGCCGTGACCGTCGTCCAGTCCGGTGAACCCGCAGGCAACCTCCCGCGCGCGGAACGGAACAGCTCGACCGCGCCGAGGTGGTCGTCGACCGCCGCACGTGATCGCGCCCCGAACACCTCGGCGACCGCGGCACCGTTCTCGTCACCGGCCGCCACGAACCCCGCCGCCGCGCGACGGGCGGTCGCCGTCGCGTCGTCGGCCCGTCCGAGCGCGCCGAGGGCCCTGGCTTCCGAATCGGTGATGTCCGCCACGAGCCACGCCGCCTCGTGCGCGGTCGCGAGCCCGCGGGCCTCCTCGAACCAGGGGAGCCCGGTGTCGTCGCCGAACGCCGCCCGTGCGCTCGCCGCCCGCTGGAGTGCCTGGACGAGCAGCTGCGGATCCTCGAGACGACGCGCTGCCGCGAGGGCCTGGTCGACGACCTCGACCGCATCGTCGTCCTCGAACTGGAGGAGCAGGGTGCTCAGACCGAAGCCCGTGCGGATGACGACCTGGTCGTTCCCGACCGCGGCGGCGTCGTCGAGCGCAGCACGCCACACCCCGTACGCCATGCCGTGTTCGCCGATCATGCGCGCCGCCTCGCCCATGTTCGCGAGGAGGTCCGCGAGTTCACCGGGGGCCGCCTGCTCGCGCCGCGCCTGGTAGACCTCGTCATAGTGCTCGAGGGCCGTGGCGGCGTCGCCGGCGAACTGCAGGTACCGGGCCAGCTGCAGGGTGAGCGAATCGACGTCCTCGACCTCGGCTCGCCGAGCATGCGTGATCGCGAGCTGCATCCGGGCCGCCGCCTCGCGGTCGCGGTCGGCGTCGCTCAGGAGCGCGGCCGAGAGGGTGCAGGCCTGGATGATGCCGAGCCGGTTGCCGAGCGTGGTCTGGAGGCCGACGAGCTCGTCGGCGAGGGCGACCCCCTCGGCGAACGCCCCGGCTCCGCCGAGCATGCGGGTGCGGAGGGTCAGCGCCGGGAGCCGGACAGACGCCCGCTGCCCGGGCTCGAGGAGTGGGTCGAGGAGCTCTTCGGCCTCCTGGATCCGTCCGGTCACCGCGAAGAGGTGGGCGTGCAGCAGCCGCGCCGGTGGACCGGCCTCGCCGGGATCGTCGACGGCCGCGGCGAGGACGGCCTCGCCGGCGAGTCGGTCGGCGATCCCCATGAAGCGCTCCGCCGCCTCCTGCTCGGTCTGCTGCCCGGCGAGCTCGAAGGCATGCCGGGCGGTGATGACCAGGGTGTGGATGAGCCGGTCGGGATCGACGGGGACGAGGCGGGCCTCGTCGAGTTCCGCGAGCAGCGCCGTGAGTCGGTCCTCCGTGGCCGTGCCGAGGAGCGCTGGACCGAACCGGCCCTCGAGCTCGGCGACGGCGTTTCGGCCGGCGGCACGGAGGGCGATGCCGCGGTCGGTCCACGCAGTACCCGCGCGTCCCTCGTCGCCCTCGATGACGGCCGCTTGCGTGATCACGCCGAAGAGCCCGGCGCGGAGGTTCTCGTCCGGGTCCGACTCGTCGGCGAGCAGGGCGAGACCCTGTTCGGCCGCGACGATCGCCCCCGTGGTGTCGGCGCTCTGGAGGAGGGCCGAGGTGCGTTCGCGCCACTCGGCGGCGGAGGCCGCCGGCTCCGGTTCGACGACGGGTGCGGCGAAGCCCTCGACGGAGAGCGGGAGGTCCCAGTGCTCCGTCGCGAGCGCGCGAGCCGCCTCGAGCCGCGCGGTGCGGAAGTCGTTGCCGTTCCGTTCGTCGAACGCCCGGGCGAGCCGTTCGGCCGAGGCCCACGCCCGCTCGGCGATCGCGGCCACGGTCCAGTCCGCGTCGTCGCGCGGGGCACCGTCGGTGGCGTCGGCCGGCGCCACCCCGAGGTATCGCGCGAGCTCGGGGGCGTCGGCGCCACGCACCGGCAGCCCACCGTGGCCGGCCCGCGTGACCGCGTCGAGGAGCACGCCGACCGCGGTGAGGCCGTCGGTGTGCCCGGACAGGTTGATGGGGTCGTTGACGAGGGTAGGGAGGTGACGCTCGAGCATCGCGAGGCCACGTGCCTCGTTACCGGTGACCGCGCAGAAGATCAGGTGGTCGGCGATGATGCCGAAGCCGTCCGCGTTCGAACGCGCCACCCGGTAGCTGCGCTGGTGGGCCGCCTTGGCGTCGTCGAGTCGGCCGGCGCGCAGGTAGGGGAGCAGCGCCTGGGCCTCGCTCGTCTCCGGCTCCTCGCCGCAGCTCATGCGGTTCTCGAACATCTCGTCGTAGATCCGGATCGCCTCCTCGTCGTGCCCGCGGAGCTGATGGAACCAGGCGTCCTCGTTGCGGACGCAGGCCTCGCAGTGGCTGTACCGGTCGTCCTCGATGCTCGACCGGCGTTCGAGGAGCGTCGCCGCCTCGTCGAGCCGTCCGGTGACCGTCGCGATGTGGAACTGCGACTGCACGACGCCGCTCATCGTGGCACCGGCCGCCGCGTACCTGGCCTGCATGTCCTGGTGCATGGCCTCGATCTGCGCGAGCGAGAAGGTCGGGTTCGTCGACAACCGTCCGGCCATCCACTTGTACTGGAAGAGGAGGTCGCAGCCGTCGACCGTGATCGGGAAGCGCTGCGGGTCGGCGTCGTGCTTGCCGACGCACCACCCGAAGGAGCTGAACATGGTGTCGGTGTCGCCCGTCATGTGGGCGGACTGGGTCAGCCGCATCCGGGTCGCGTACGCGGCCTCCTCGTCGCCGGCCGCGTCGGCGCGTCGCAGCGCCTCGTCGAGGAGCGCGCGCTCGGCGGGGCCGCACGGCAGGGTGTCGGCCTCCGCGAGGAGGTCGTCGACACTCGCGTCGGGGTCGAGGTCGGTGGAGACGGGGGTGGTTGCGGAGTCGTTCATCGGAGTTCCTTGTCGTCGAGACCGACACTGAGGCCGATCAGGTCGGTCATGGCTGCGTCGAGCATGCGGCGGTCGCGGGCCTCGAGCGGGCGGTGGCCGGCGAGGAGCGCCTGCACGTAGAGGAGTTGGATGCTGCGCTCGAACACGAGGTCGTCGCCGAGCGTGGCCAGCCGGCGCACGAGCGCCGCGTTCCAGTTCAGGCACAGGCGTGCCGCGGCCGTCGCGTCGCCGTCGTCCGGTTTCGCCTCGGCGAGGAAGGAGTCGACCGCGCCGACGACCTGGGACCAGATGCCGGGGGCGACGGCGGCCGCACGGTGGCGTTCGAGGCGGCGGAGCACCGAGGGGTCGGCGACGTACAGGGCCGCGAGATCGTCGGGGCGGTAGCGCCTGACGGACACCCGGCACTCGACCTCGTCGAGCACGCGGCTGGCGCGGTCTTCCAAGGCGGTCGTCGTGGCGAGGTCGTCGAGGTGGGGTGGCTCGAGGTTGTCGAGCTCGTCGGCGACCGTCACCCGTTCGACCCGGACGCCGTCGATCAACGACGGCAGGCGCTCGAGGATCTCCTGGTCGTAGACGTACCCGCCGTTGACGATCGGGGAGGCCGGGGCGACGACCGCGGCGATCTGCCGGAACTCGTCCCGCGTCGCGGTGTACCGGATGACCCCGGTCTGCGAGAGGTGCTCGTCGATCGTCATGGTGCCGGCGGAGGTCTCGATCGGCAACCACCGGACCACCGCGGTCGCGAGGTCGTCGTCGTGCGCGGCGATGGCCTTGATGCCGAGCTGATGGACGCCGATGAACTCCTGCAAGCGGTGCGGGCGCTGGCGGGCGAGGTCGAGGATCCAGCGTCGGAGCGCGGCGCCGATCGCCTCCCGCGTGAACTCCAGAGCGTCGTCCTGGACGAGTTGTTCGCGCGAGGCCGTCGGGCGAAGGCCGGTGGTGTCGACGATGCAGCGGACGAAGAACGCCCAGTCCGGCAGGAGGTCGTCGACCTGCTCGCTCAGGAGCATGCCGCCCAGGTAGACCCGGCTCGCCTGCCGTGCACCCGGCGGCGGTGGCGAAGGCAGGACGAAGGCGGTGCCCCGGGTGTCGGTGCCGGGCACCACGAT
Organism: Plantibacter sp. Leaf314; assembly: GCF_001423185.1. Taxonomy (NCBI): domain Bacteria; kingdom Bacillati; phylum Actinomycetota; class Actinomycetes; order Micrococcales; family Microbacteriaceae; genus Plantibacter; species Plantibacter sp. Leaf314. Next base: position 353,856 of record NZ_LMOB01000003.1, read on the forward strand.
CTCGACGGCGTCGAAGGGGCGTGTGCCGAGGAGCTCCTCGCCGAACGCGAGCAGCTCCTCCCGCGGGGTGGTCGTTGGCGTGCGGAACACCGGCTCGACGTTCACCCGCGTGGTGGTCGACGTCGTCGGGTCGGCCACATCGACGTCGAGGTCGAGGTACCGCCCGAAGCTCGTCGCCAGGCCGAGGACCGCCCCGTGCCCGAGCAGGCCGCCGTCGTGGAGCGGGCCGTCGAGGCGCGGCTCCAGCAGCACCTCCGAGCCGATCGGGCGTGCGGCGGTCGTCTGCTCGTCGAGTTCCCGGATGGTGAAGGTGCCGTCGGTGTGGCCGATCCACTCGATGGCCGGTCCGCCGCGGGCCGAGCGGCTGTGGACGGTGATGGTGTCGGCGACCATGAAGCAGCTGAGGAGTCCGATGCCGAACCGGCCCAGGTAGTCGCCGCGCTGGAGCTCGTCGAGGTCGCCGCGTTTCGAGCTGCGCCCGACCGTGGCCAGGAGTTCGGCCGCCTCGTCGCGCGTGAGCCCGATCCCGTTGTCCTGGAAGCGGAAGGGCGAGCCGGCGCCGCCGGGTGAGCCAGCCACATGCGGGGTGATGAGCAGCGCGCCGGAGGGTGCCGTCGGGTCTTCGGCGCGACGGGCGGCGACCGCGTCGCGACCGTTCTGCAGGAGTTCGCGCAGGTAGACGCGCGGGCCGGAGTAGATGTGCCGGCTCAGCAGGTCGACGACTCCGCGGAGGTCGACCTGGAACGGCAGCGGGGCTCGGGCGTCGTCTGGCATGGCTCTCTTCCGTCGGCGGCTGCTGCGTCGGAGACCGGCGGGCCACCGGTTCCGGTCAGGCGGCTTGGCGGACGTCTCGACCGCGGTCACCTGCAGCCGGAACAGCCTAGCGGGCGTCGCGAAACGGACGCTGGGTCCCTCCTGCGGGAACGGCGCGGTCAGCCCGCCGCACAGCGGCTGTGGAGCGAGATCGCGACGGATCAGGCGTCGGATGTCGTCGCGGAACGGTGCCACCGGCTGCTAGCCTTGATCCTCGTTCTCGAATCGATTCGACATCGGTTCCGCACCGCCTCCCGCACCGCCGCCCGCTCCACCCACACCTCGCTAGGAATCCGTACACCCGTGCACACCGCAGGAATCACCGTCGTCCACCCGGGCGACTCGCTCTCAGGCCGGCAGCGCCTCGTCTACATCCTCGTGCTCGGCGCCCTCACCGCGCTCGGCCCGTTCACGATCGACCTCTACCTGCCCGCGTTCCCCATCCTCGAACAGGATCTCGACGTCCCGGTCAGCCTCATCCAGTTGACCCTCACGGGCACGACCATCGGGTTCGCGGTCGGGCAGCTCTTCATGGGGCCGTGGAGCGACAAGGTCGGTCGTCGCCTGCCGCTCATCCTCGCGACGAGCATCCACATCCTCGCCTCGGTCGGTGCGGCCTTCGCACCCGACATCGGCTGGCTCATGGTGTTCCGGGTCCTGCAGGGTGCCGGTGCCGCAGCCGGCGGTGTCGTCGCGATGGCGATGGTCCGCGACCTCTTCGGCGGGAAGCCCCTCGTGCGGATGCTGTCGCGCCTGGCGCTCGTCAACGGCCTCGCGCCGATCGCCGCCCCGGTCATCGGGTCCCAGCTGTTGCTCGTCCTCGACTGGCGGGGGCTGTTCGTCTTCCTCGCCGCGTACGGCCTGTTCGTCGTGGTCGCGGTGTCGCTGTGGATCGTCGAGACCCTGCCGCCGGCACGGCGTCGCGACGCCGGTCACAGCACCGTGCGCGACCGCTACCGTTCGGTGTTCAGTGACCGCGTCTTCGTCGGTGTCGCCCTCATCGGCGGCATGAGCTTCTCCGGGCTCTTCGCCTACCTGTCGAGCTCCTCGTTCCTGTTCCAGGAGGTCTACGACTTCGACGCGCAGGAGTATGGGCTCCTGTTCGCCGTGAACTCGCTCGGGATCGTCGCCGGCGTGCAGATCTCCTCGCGCCTCATGCGCTGGTACGGTCCGCAGTGGATCCTCGCCTGCACCACGATCGTGCAGCTCATCTCCGCGCTGACGATCGTCGCGCTCACCATGGCCGACGTCGGGTTGTTCGGGGTGCTCGTACCCCTGTTCTTCTTCATCCTCTCCTGCGGGTTCGGATTCCCGGCGGTCCAGGTCCTCGCCCTGGCGAACCACGGACACGAGGCCGGAACGGCGGCGTCGCTCCTCGGCGCGCTCAACTTCGGTCTCGCCGGGATCATCTCGCCCATCGTCGGGGTGTTCGGCATCGGCACCGCGATCCCGATGGGCACGGTCATGGCCGCCACCTCGGTCGTGTCGGTCTGCGCCCTCTGGTTCATCGTGCAGCCGAAGAAGGTCCCGGCGCTCGCCGGCTGACGCATCTCTTGTGCTGCGCCAGCGCGGTGCGCTGACGCGAGCGCGGGGCTACGGCTCGAGCGCGGTGCTCCGGAGGGGCGCGCTCACCGCGCTGACCCGCGCCGGCGCCGATCCGGGTGTGCTCGCGCCACCGCACCGCGCTGGCGCCGGTTTCGGTGTGGTCGCGTCGCCGCACCGCGCTGGAGTCCCTGGCTGGACCGTGGGCTCGGGCGACGACCCCCGCTCATACTCCGGGGTCGATGCCGTCCACGTAGGTCCAGGCACCGGTGTCCTTCGAGAACCGGCTCCGCTCGTGCTGGCTCCCGGCGGAGCCGCGGACGCCCGGGATCTTGTGGTGCGCGACGAACTCGACCATGCCCTCGGTGTCGAGCAGACCGCCGCGTGCCGTGGCGAGGATGTCGAGTCGGTACCAGCGGAGCGTGTCGTCGAGCTCGAGCGCAGCCGGTCTCGTGCTCGGGTGCCACGTGCGGAGGAGGTAGCCGGCGTCGCCGACCGCGAACGCCGAGAAGCGCGACCGCATGAGCGCCTCCGCCGTGGCAGCCGCAGCCTCGCCGCGGTGCAGCCGTCCGCAGCAGGCGCCGTAGGTCTCGCCGGAGAGGCACGGGCATCGGGCGTCGTCCGCAAGGTGTGCGGTCGGGTCGTCGGCGGTCATCGTCCCAGTATCACCCGCGCCCGCGTCCGCGTCGTGACCACGGGGTTCGTGCGGCTCCATCCGCTGGGCGCAAGCCCGCACGTGATCCATGCCGAACACGGCATGATGGGACGATGACGGCACCTGACGACCACGATGACCCCGCAGCCGGACCGGCTCCGGAGCTCCACGAGAGCGTCCCGCCGACGCTGGACGAGCAGGATGCACTCGCGATGGACCCCGATCCGTCGTCGATCCGACCCGACCCGAAGCTGGCCGCGAAGGTGTCCCGCCGGTGGCCGCTCATCAGCGGTGCCATCGCCGTGGTGCTCGTCCTCCTGCTCGGCGTCCTCCTCTTCCAGCGCGGGCCGAACGCCCCGTTCGGGTTCGACGAGGAGTGGATGCAGGAGGTGCTCGAGGAGCGTTCCCCGTGGCTCGTCCAAGCAGCGCTCGTCATGAACTGGTTGGGCGGCGGCGTCGTCGCGATCTTCATCGTGCCGCTGCTCGGGATCGCCGTGCTTCTGCTGCTGCGTCGCCCCTGGGCCGCGTTGTACTTCGGACTCGTCTCCGCGCTGAGCGCCGGTGCCGTGCAGGTCATCAAGAACATCGTCGGGCGGTCGAGGCCCGAGGACATCCTCGTGCACGCCGACTTCGGGTCGTTCCCCTCCGGCCACAGTGCCAACGCCGCGACCATCGCGGTCGCGTTCGGGATCATCTTCCCGCGCGTCTGGGTCTGGCTGATCGGGGTCGCCTACACGCTGCTCATGATGCTGTCGCGGACCTACCTCGGCGCCCACTGGGTGAGCGACACCGTCGGCGGGCTCCTCCTCGGTGCCGGCGTCGCGCTCATCGTCGCAGTCCCGCTGCTCCAACGGATGTCGGCGGAACCGAAGAAACGCGTCCCGCTGGCCGACGCCTGACGGACCCCGACTCGGCCAGCTCGCGGTCGGGTCAGCGCGGTGCGCCGGCCCGAAACCGACCGCACCGGCGCGAGCGCGTGGCTCCGGCGTGAGCGCACCCCTCCGGAGGGTCGCGCTCACGCCACAGGCCCGCGCTCGGTCCAGCGCACCGCGCTGGCGACGGCCACCATCCGCAGGCGGGTCACGCCGGGGGCGACGCCGGACGGGTAGTCTGCTGACAGCTGAGCCGGGCCGGGAGGAGACGCGTGTCGATCACGATGCATGACGTCGCCGCGCGCGCCGGTGTCTCCATCAAGACCGTCTCGAACGTCGTCAACGACTACCCCTACGTCAGCGACGCGACACGCTCCAAGGTGGAGCAGGCGATCGCCGAACTCGGCTACCGGCCGAACCTCTCCGCCCGCAGCCTGCGTTCCGGTCGCTCGGGCGTCATCAGCCTCATCATCCCCGACCTCCGCAACGCCTACTTCGCCGAACTCGCGGATGCGGTCATGCGCCAGGCGCGGGCGCGCGGGCTCTCGGTCCTCATCGAGCAGGTCGCCGGTGGTCGCGACGTCGAACTCGAGATCCTCCGCGGCCCCCGCATGCAGCTCGTCGACGGCATCCTCTACAGCCCGCTCAGCCTCGACCGCGAGGACAGCGCCCTCCTCCCCGACGGGCCGATGGTGGTGCTCGGCGAGCAGGTCTTCGACGGCGAGCGCGACCACGTGACCATGGCGAACGTCGACGGCGCCCGCGCGGCGACCGAACACCTGCTCGCCCTGGGGCGGCGCCGGATCGTCGCCCTCGGCACCGACCCCCACGACACCCTCGGGCCCGCGGAGCTGCGGCTGCAGGGCTACCGGGAGGCGCTCGCCGCGGCGGGCATCGAGGCCGACCCGGACTACGTCAGCACGGTCGTCAGCTGGCACCGGAGCGACGGCGCGAACGCCATGCGTGAGGTCATCGCCTCGGGGATCCCGTTCGACGGGGTCGTGGCGTTCAACGACGCGATGGCGCTCGGCGCGATGCGGGTGCTGCAGGACGCCGGGCGGCGGATCCCCGAGGACGTCGCGATCATCGGGTTCGACGACCTCGACGAGACGCGCTACGCCCTGCCGGCCCTGTCCACGGTCGACATCGGCCGCGAGGAGATCGCCGAGCGCGCGGTCGAGCTGCTCATCGAGCGGATCGGTGAGACGGGCGAGCCGCAGGCACCGCGCGCGGTCGTCAGTGGCTTCCGCGTGGTGCCGCGGGAGTCGACGGCGCCGAGGGGCGGGGCGACGACGTCCGCGACGGACGTGGCCGGCGGCCGGAGCGGGATCCCTTCAACGTTGTAGAGTGCGTACCGAGCGGCCGATGCGGTCGCCGCCGAGGAGGATCATGGCGACCACCCTGCACGACGTGGCGAAGCTCGCCGGTGTCTCCGCCAAGACCGTCTCGAACGTCGTCAACGACTACCCGCACATCAAGGCGGCGACGAAGGAGCGGGTGCTCGCCGCGATCGCGGAACTCGGCTACCGGCCGAACCTCTCCGCCCGTGGTCTCCGCTCCGGTCGCTCCGGCGTGATCAGCCTCATCGTCCCCGACCTCCGCAACGCGTACTTCGCCGAGCTCGCCGACGCCGTCATGCGCGCGGCCGCCCGTCGCGGCCTGTCCCTGCTCATCGAGCAGAGCGGTGGAGGCCTGGCGCGCGAGGCGGACCTGCTGCGCGGGGCCCGGCTGCGGGCCGTCGACGGTGTCCTCTACAGCGCGTTGCAGCTGAGCGACGACGACCTGGCGGTCATCGAGGACGTCTCCATCCCGATGGTGCTGCTGGGGGAGCGGATCTTCAACGCGCCGAACGACCACGTCACCATGCGCAACACCGAGGGGGCCCGGGCCGCGACGGAGCACCTCCTGTCGATCGGGTGTCGGCGGGTCGTCGCGTTCGGCGCCCACCGCGGCGACCTGGTCAGCTCGGCCAGTCTCCGCTTCGCCGGCTATCGCGCCGCACTCGAGGCCGCCGGTCTGCCCGTCGCCCCCGAGCTCGTGCGCGACGTCGCGGTCTGGCACCGCTTCGACGGTGCGGTCGCGATGCGGGAGATGCTCGACGAGGGCCTGCGGTTCGACGGGATCGTGGCGTTCAACGACGCTCTCGCCCTCGGAGCGATCCGGGTCCTCGCCGAGCGCGGGATCCGCATGCCGGAGGAGGTCGCCGTCATCGGCTTCGACGACATCGACGAGGGCCGGTACTCCCTGCCGTCGCTGTCCACGATCGCGCCCGGCCGCGAGCAGATCGCGTCCACCGCCGTCGACCTCCTGGTGGAGCGCATCGAATCGGCCGACGACGACGCACGGCCCGCTCGCCGGGTGTACGCCGACTTCCAGCTCGTCCAACGCGAGTCGACCACCCGCTGACGACCTCCCGCTCCGGCGTGCATCGTCGCGCTTGACAGCCCGGGGACCCGCGGGCAGACTGCAATTACAACGTTTACCTTCAACGTTGGAAAACGACGACGACGTCCATCGAAAGGACCGCCCATGGTCACCGCACGCCTCGCGATCGACCCGAACGCAACGGTCGCCCCCGTCAACCGCCGGATCTTCGGCTCGTTCGTCGAGCACCTCGGTCGGTGCGTCTACGACGGCATCTACGAGCCCGGCCACCCCACGGCTGACGCCGACGGCTTCCGCGGCGACGTCGTGGAGCTCGTCAAGGAACTCGGCACGAGCACCATCCGCTACCCGGGCGGAAACTTCGTCTCCGGCTACCGCTGGGAGGACGGCGTCGGCCCCCGCGAGGACCGGCCTGTGCGTCGTGACCTGGCCTGGCACTCGCTCGAGACCAACCAGGTGGGCGTCGACGAGTTCGCCAGCTGGTGCAAGCTCACCGGCAGCGAGATGATGATGGCCGTCAACCTCGGTACCCGCGGGGTCCTCGAGGCGCTCGACCTCCTCGAGTACACGAACCACCCGAGCGGCACGGCCCTGTCGGATCAACGCATCGCCAACGGCGCCCCGGAGCCCTACGGCATCCGCATGTGGTGCCTCGGCAACGAGATGGACGGCCCGTGGCAGGTCGGCGCGATGTCCGCCGACGACTACGGCAAGCTCGCCGCCCGCACGGCGTCGGCGATGAAGATGGTGGACCCGAAGCTCGAGCTCGTCGTCTGCGGCTCGTCCAGCTCCTCCATGCCGACCTTCGGTGACTGGGAGCGCACCGTCCTCGAGCACAGCTTCGACTCGGTGGACTACATCTCCTGCCACGCCTACTACCAGGAGCGCGACGGCGACCTCGGCTCGTTCCTCGCCTCCTCGCTCAACATGGAGTACTTCATCCGCACCGTCGTCGCGGCCGCCGACCACGTGCAGCACAAGCGCCACTCCGACAAGCAGATCCAGCTCTCCTTCGACGAGTGGAACGTCTGGTACCTCGACGAGTGGAACGCCATCGAGGGCACGATCGAGGAGTGGGCCTACGCGCCCCGGCTCATCGAGGACGTGTACTCCGTCGCCGACGCGGTGGTGTTCGGCAACCTGCTCATCACGCTGCTGAAGCACAGCGACCGGGTGGGTTCGGCGAGCCTCGCGCAGCTCGTGAACGTCATCGCCCCGATCATGACGGAGCCGGGCGGGGAGGCGTGGCGGCAGACCACCTTCTTCCCGTTCTCGGTCACGAGCCGGCTCGCCGCCGGTGTGGTGATCGCACCGCGCATCGAGGTCGCCAGCTACGCCACGAAGGTGCACGGCGACGCACCGCTCGTCGACTCGGTCGCCACGTACGACGCTGAGGCGGGGACCGCTGCGGTCTTCCTCGTGAACCGCAGCCAGGACGAGGCGATCACGGTGACCGTCGACGTCTCGGCGCTCGGCGTCGGGTCCGTCGTCGAGGCGACCGGCATCCATGACGACGACGTGTACGCGAAGAACACGATCGACGACCGCGAGCGCGTCGGCCTCGTCGCCAACGAGAGCGCCGTCCTCGCCGACGGCACCCTGACGATCACGCTGCCGCCGGTGTCGTGGACGGCGGTCGCGCTCGGCGCCTGACGCGTTCGGGGGTTGTGGTGCACAATTCAGGACGGCCGCGGCGTGGCGCCTGCCGGGGGCCGGCTCATGCACCGACGCGCCGGGCCGGTCCTGAGTTGTGGACCTGGTCGAGGGCACCCGAGGGCGACGAGTGGGGAACCCCCTCGTCGCCCTCGTCGTGCAGCCCTACAATCAGCACATGACGGCTCGGGGATCCTACGCGAAGGGCGTCGCGCGGCGGGAGGAGATCCTGCGCGTGGCCCTCGCGGTCTTCGCGCGCGAGGGGTATCGGGGCACGTCGTTGCGCGAGGTCGCCCGCGAGGTCGGGGTCAGCCTGCCCGGGCTCATGCACTACTTCGCATCGAAGGAGCATCTGTTCGCCGCGATCCTGCGGGTCCGCGACGCGGTCGATTCCGAGGAGTTCGCGGCGACCGGGTCGCAGGACGCGATCGAGGGGCTCGTCGCCGTCATGCGGCACAACAGTGACGTCCCGGGACTCGTGGAGCTCTACCTCACCATGGCCGCCGCGGCGGGTGATCCGGCCCACCCGGCCAGGGAGTTCTTCGTCGAGCACGTCGCCGGGGTGCGGCGGAGTCTCGTCGAGGTCGTGCGTGAGCGACAGGCGGAGGGCGTCGTGCGGGCGGAGCTCGACGCCGAGCACGTGGCGCGGATCATGATCGCCATCGCGGACGGGCTGCAGGTGCAGTGGAGTCTCGATCCGTCGATCGACATGGGTGGCGACCTCGAGCGCGCCTGGCACCTCCTCGTCCGGGACGACGCCGGCGCTGTGCGCTGACGCGAGCGCGGGGCTCCGGCGCGTGAGTGTTCGGGACGACGCTGGCGCGGTGCGCTGACGCGAGCGCACCCCACCTGCGCGAGCGCGGGTCTTCGGAGGGGCGCGCTCACCTCCATGACCCGCGCTCGCGTCAGCGCACCGCGCCGGCGCTCCACCACGGGTGTCGGGTGGATCCGTGAAAACCTATTGACCACTCGGGTTTCATGGATATACTCAAACCCGTGCAGTGATCGGTTTACCGCGATCGCGCCAGCACCGCACCATCCGTGGACCAGAGCCGGTCCGCAGCTCAGCGTTGAGAGGAATCCGGATGTCCACCACCCCCCGCGGCCCCAAACCCACCGGCCAGCGAGCCTCGAGCGGCCCCTACATCAGCCTCGTCACCGGCCCGAGCGGCCCCACGGAGCGGGCGTCGAAGCGGGTCGTCAGCACGATGGCCCTCGCCCAGTTCGGCCTGTTCGTCGCCTTGCTCGCGCCGGTCACGGTCAGCCTCGCGCTGAAGACGCAGCAGCTCGTCCCGGGCGATCAGGCCGCCGTCGTCAACGGCAACGTCCTCTCGATCGCCGCCCTGTTCGCCCTCGTCGCGAACCCGGTCATCGGCCGCCTCTCCGACCTGACGCTCTCGCGCTTCGGCCGTCGTCGTCCGTGGATGTTCCTCGGTGCGATCGGCTTCGTCGTCTCGCTCACCATCGTCGCGCTCGCGCCCAGCGTGCCGGTGCTCATCGTCGGCTGGTGCCTCGCGCAGCTTACGGGCAACGCCATCCTCGGCCCGCTGCTCACCACGATCGCCGACCAGGTGCCGCCTGAGCAGCGCGGCAGCGTCTCGGCGAACGTCGGCGTCATGCAGAACCTCGGCATCCTCGCCGCAGCGTTCGTCGCCAGCTGGTTCGTCACGAACATGGTGCTCCTCTTCGTCGCACCCGCCGTCTTCGCGCTCATCACCGTCTGGCTCTACTGCTTCGTCCTGCCCGACCGCCCCATCACCAAGCGTCCGGACGTCGGCGGGTGGAAGGGACTGCTCTTCACCTTCTGGGTGAACCCGCTCAAGCACCCCGACTTCGGTTGGGTCTGGCTCTCGCGGTTCCTGCTCACGCTCGCGTCCTTCCTCTTCGTCGCGTTCCGGCTGTTCTTCCTGCAGGAGGAGGTCGGGCTGACCGAGCAGGAGGCGGTCAACACCCTGACCCTGGGCGTCCTCATCTACACGATCGCGCTCGTCGTGCTCGCGAAGGTCGGCGGCTGGCTCTCCGACCGCATGCTCAACCGCAAGGTCTTCGTGATCGGCTCGACGGTCGTCTTCGCGCTGGGGCTCGTGCTGCTGGCCCACACGACGACGGTCCCGATGTTCTACGCGGTCGAGGCGATCATGGGCGCGGCGTACGGCGTGTACGTGGCGGTCGACACGGCGCTCGTCGTGGACGTGCTCCCGAACCCGGACGACGCGGCCAAGGACCTCGGGGTGCTGAACATCGCGAACGCCCTGCCGCAGTCGCTCGCCGGAGCCGTCGGTGCGGTCCTGCTCGGGCTGGGCGGGCTCGGCAACAACTACACGGCGCTGTTCTGGGGCGCCGGCGTCATCTGCGTCCTCGGCGCGCTGACGATCCTCCCGGTCCGGCACCGCATGATCCGCAACGCCGACGGCACAGTGACCGGGTCCATCGCGACCCGCGGCTGAGCGACCGCCACCAGCCTGCCCCGCGACAGCACTCACGCGCCAGCACTCACGCGCCAGCACTCCCGCGAGACCACCACCATCACCACAGACGCCAACGTCGGCGTCGGAACGGACGGCAACACCATGACCGCACCAGCGCTCTCCGTGCAGCTCTACAGCATCAAGGAGCACCTCGACCACGGACTCGACGCCGCGCTCGCCCGGCTGGCCGGGATGGGCCTCCGCGACGTCGAAGCCTTCGACTTCGTCTCCCGGGCCCCAGAGCTCCGCGAGGCGTTCGACCGCCACGGGCTCGCCGCCCGCACCGGCCACGCCACCCTCCTCTCCGACGAGATCCGGTTCGGCGACCAGGTGATGCCGGTCTCCTCGCAGGAGGACGTCTTCGCCGCCGCCACCGCGCTCGGCCTCGAGATCGTCATCGACTCCTTCGTGAGCCCCGACCGCTGGCTCGACGAGGCCGCGGTCGCGGACACCGCCGCACGCCTGAACGACGCCGCCGAGCGCGCAGCCGACCACGGGCTCCGCGTCGGGTACCACAACCACTCGCAGGAGTTCGTCGCGTCCTTCGGCGGCCGGAGCGCGTTCGAGGTCTTCGCCGAGCAGTTGCGTGACGACGTCGCGCTCGAGGTCGACCTGTTCTGGGCGGCGACCGCCGGGCAGGACGTCCCGGCGCTGCTCGCCCGGCTCGGCGACCGGGTGCAGGCGCTCCACGTGAAGGACGGTCTGCTCCCCGCGGACCCCTTCGCGCCGGGGGCCGCACCGTTCGCGCCGACGAGCCTCGACCAGCGCCCGTTCGGGCAGGGCGAGGTGCCGCTGCGCGAATCCCTCGCTGCGGCACCATCGGCCCGCTTCGCCATCATCGAGTTCGACCACTACGGCGCCGGCGACATCTTCGACGGCATCCAGGCGAGCGTGGACGCGCTCGTCGCCGAACAGCTCGTCTCGACCGAAGCGGTGGCCCGCTGATGCTCGCGGCAGCGGACGGCACGATGCCCACGGCAGCGGACGGCACGCGGACCCGCGCAGCGCAGGGCAGCGGCCCCGTCGGCGTCGGGTTCATCGGCACCGGCATGATCAGCGACACCTACCTCGAGCACCTCACCGCGTTCCCCGACGTGACCGTCGTCATCCTCGGCGACCTCGACGTCGACCGCGCGAAGGCGCAGGCGGAGAAGTGGGGTGTCGGCGCGTGGGGGACCGCCGCCGACGTCATCGCCCACCCGGACGTCGAGCTCGTCGTCAACCTCACGATCCCGGCCGTCCACGCGCAGGTCGCCTCCCAGGTGATCGCCGCGGGCAAGCACGTGTGGACCGAGAAGCCGATCAGTGTGGACCGGGCGAGCGGCCTGGCACTCCTCGAGCAGGCGGACGCGGCCGGCCTCCTCGTCGGCATCGCCCCCGACACCGTGCTCGGCCCCGGCGTGCAGTCCGCGCGTCGCGCGATCGCCCGGGGCGACATCGGGCAGCCGCTCACGGCGCAGACCGTCATGCAGTACGCGGGCCCGGACATCTTCCACCCGAATCCGGAGTTCCTGTTCGCGAAGGGCGGTGGACCCCTGTTCGACATGGGCCCGTACTACCTCACGACGCTCGTGCAGGTGTTCGGGTCGGTCGCGTCGGTCTCCGCTGCGGGATCCCGTGGGCGGGCGACGCGCACGGTCCAGCAGGGCGATCGAGTCGGTACGGAGTTCGCCGTCGAGGTGCCGACGCACGTCAGTGCGATCGCCCGCTTCGTCGACGGCGGGGTGAGTCAGAGCGTGTTCAGCTTCGAGTCACCGCTCGCCAAGATGGGCGTCGTCGAGATCACCGGCACGGAGGGGACCCTCGTGATCCCCGACCCGAACATGTTCACCGGTGAGGTGCGGATCACCCGTGCGGCACCGATGGAGCGCATGCAGCAGGAACCGGAGTGGGAGGTCGTACCGACCGAGGGGGTGCTCGCGGGCCGGGGGACGGGCGTGCTCGACCTCGCGCGCGCGATCCGCTCGGGCGGTCAGCCGCTCGCTTCGGGAGCGCTCGGGTACCACGTGCTCGACACGCTCGTGTCGATCGACGAGTCCGTCGTCTCGGGCGAGACCGTCCAGGTGGAGAGCCGGGTCGCACCGGTGCCGCTCGTGGCCGAGGACTGGGACCCGTTCGCCGCGACCCTCTGAGCTGAGCGCTGAGCGGAGCCGGGCCGGCACGGGCCGGCAGCAGAGCCCGACCGACTCGGCAAGCCCCCGGTGGTGTCCGTCGTCCCGCGTACCCTGAGGCGATGGACACCACCGGTCGGCGCGTCGCCGAGCACGACGATGCAGCTGCTCCCGCTCGCCGTCGGTGGATCCTCACCGGGCAACTGGGCCCGGCGTTCGACGACGGCGGGCCGATGCTGCTCGTCGAGTCGCGGTCGACCTTCACCAAGCGACCGATGCACCGGGCGAAGGCCCACCTCTTCCTCTCGGCGATCCGGCATCGGGCCGCCGAGCTGGGCGACCGGGCCGAGTTCCACCAGGTCGACCGGTACGAGGACGTCATCGACGTCGGTGCGGACCTCGAGGTGATCGATCCGCCCTCGTGGACGGCTCGGCGGTTCGTCCGTGAGCGCGGTCTCCGGGTGCTGCCGAGTCGCGGCTTCGTGACCTCGGAGCAGGACTTCGCGGCGTGGGCGTCGACGCGGGACGGCAAGCGGCTCCTCCTCGAGGACTTCTACCGCACCGTCCGTGAGCGCACCGGCATCCTCATGCGCGGCGATCAGCCCGAGGGTGGACGCTGGAACTACGACCACGACAACCGGAACCCGCCGCCGAAGGGCGCCGCCCGGCTCGGCCTGCCCGAGCCGTTCTGGCCGGCGGAGGACGACATCGACGCGGAGGTCCGGGAGGACCTCGACCGGTGGCAGCGCGACGGGCTGGTCCAGCTGGTCGGCGACGACGGACCCCGACGCTTCGCGGCCACCGCGGCCGAGGCGGAGGCGGCGCTCGCGGACTTCATCGAGACGAGGCTCGGCGACTTCGGGCCGTTCGAGGACGCCATGCTCGGCGGCGACTGGACGATGGCGCACTCCCTGCTGAGCGCGCCGCTCAACCTCGGCCTGCTCGACCCGCGCGATGCCGTCGAGACCGTGGTCGCGGAGTACCATGCCGGTCGCGCACCCCTGGCGAGCGTCGAGGGATTCACCCGACAGATCATCGGCTGGCGCGACTACGTCTGGCACCTGTACTGGCACCTCGGCGAGCCGTACCGCACGAGCCACAACGCCCTCGGAGCGCACGAGCCGCTCCCCGCTGCGTTCCGCGAACTCGACGCCGCCGCCATCCAGTCGAACTGCCTCCGCGAGACGATCGACGGCATGCGCCGCCACGGGTGGGCGCACCACATCCAGCGGCTCATGGTGCTCGGCAATTGGGCCCTGCAGCACGGGTACGACCCGGTCGCGCTCAACGACTGGTTCATCGACATGTTCGTCGACGGCACCCCCTGGGTCATGCCGGCGAACGTGATCGGGATGTCGCAGCACGCGGACGGCGGGATCGTCGCGACGAAGCCATACGCGTCAGGTGGTGCGTACATCGACAAGATGTCCGACTACTGCGGGGGTTGCGTCTTCAACCCGAAGGTGCGGTTGGGCGACGACGCCTGTCCGTTCACCGCCGGGTACTGGGCCTTCCTCGACCGCGTCGAACCGCGCATCCGACACAACACGCGCATGGCGCAGCCACTCGCCGGACTCCGTCGGCTGTCCGACCTGGCCGCCGTCGTCGACCAGGAGCGCACGCGCGAACAGTGGTGAGCGGTGCGGCCGTCCCGCCCTCGCGCGACCCCTCGACCGGTGGGGAGCGCGTCGCTAGGCTCGGCACATGACGCCCAGTGATGCAGCATCCGACCCGCAGATCGCCGCACTCCAGGCTGCCGCCGAGCAGGCCCAGGCCGAACTCGAAGCCGCCCAGGCGCAGGCGGCGCTCGCCGCGGCGAAGGTGAAGGCCGCCGAAGCGGCGGCGGCGCTCGCTGGAGCCGGGATCACGGCGTCGGGCGGGGCACCGGGCACTGCTCCGGCCAGCGCTCCGGGCGAGGCGCCCACCACCGTCGTCCCGTCGGCGGCGGTCGCGGCGACTGCTGAACCGCTCGCTACCGATGCGCTCCCCGCCGATGCGCTCACCTCCGACACGATCGGCCCCGGCCCCCTCGGTCTCGACGACGTGGTGCGGATCCGCGACGGCTACGTCGTGCACGGCCCGGCGCTCGAGATGGGTGCGCTGGTCAACGGAGATCCGCTTCCGGGCGTGCAGGTCCGCATCCCCCTCAGCGTCATGAACCGGCACGGCCTCGTCGCCGGCGCCACCGGCACCGGCAAGACCCGCACCCTCCAGGGGCTCGTCGAGCAGCTCTCCGCCGCGGGGGTCCCGGTGTTCGCCGCCGACATCAAAGGCGACCTCTCCGGCATCGCGACGCCGGGGGATTCGAGCCCCAAACTGCTCGACCGCACGCGCGGCATCGGCCAGGACTGGACCCCGGCCGCCACGCCCACGGAATACTTCGCGCTCGGCGGGGTGGGCAAGGGCGTCCCCATCCGGGCGACCATCGCCGCCTTCGGCCCGCTGCTGCTGAGCAAGGTCCTCGGGTTGAACGCCACCCAGGAGTCGAGCCTCGGTCTCGTCTTCCACTACGCCGACCAGGCCGGCCTCCCGCTCCTCGACCTCAGCGACCTGCGCGCCGTCCTCACCTATCTCGCGAGCGACGACGGCAAGAGCGAGCTGAAGGACCTCGGCGGCCTGTCCGGCGCGACCGTCGGGGTGATCCTGCGCGAACTCATCACCTTCGCCGACCAGGGCGCCGACGTCTTCTTCGGGGAACCCGAGATCGACACCGCGGACTTCATCCGCCTCGACCCGAGTGGTCGGGGCATCGTCAGCCTCCTGGAGGTCCCCGGGGTCCAGGACCAGCCGGCGCTCTACTCCACGTTCCTCATGTGGTTGCTCGCCGACCTCTTCAACACCCTGCCCGAGGTGGGCGACCCCGAGAAACCGAAGCTCGTGTTCTTCTTCGACGAGGCGCACCTGCTTTTCCGTGACGCGTCGAAGGACTTCCTCGCGCAGATCACGCAGACGGTCCGGCTCATCCGCTCGAAGGGCGTCGGGATCTTCTTCGTCACGCAGACGCCGAAGGACGTGCCGGGGGAGGTGCTCGCGCAGCTCGGTTCGCGGGTGCAGCACGCCCTCCGCGCCTTCACCCCGGACGATGCGAAGGCCCTGAAGGCGACGGTGTCGACGTACCCGACGTCCGGGTACGACCTCGGCGAAGTGCTCACCTCCCTGGGTACGGGCGAGGCGGTCGTGACGGTGATGAACGAGAAGGGTGCGCCGTCGCCGGTCGCCTGGACGAGACTGCGCGCGCCGGAGGGGCTCATGTCGCCGACACCCGATGCCGCGATCGACGCGACCATCGCTGCGTCCCCGCTCCTCGCTCGGTACGGGACGCCCGTCGACCGGGAGTCGGCGCGGGAGATCCTGACCGCGAAGCTCGAGGAGGCGAACCAGGCCGCCCTCGCCGCGGAAGCAGAGCTCGAACGTCAGCGCATCGCCGCCGAACTCGCGAAGCAGCAGGCCGCGGCGGACAAGGCGCAGGCCGCCGCCCAGCGGAAGGCGGACGCCGAGTACGAGCGGCTCCTCCGGAAGACCGCCGGGACGACGAGGCGGACGTCCACGAGGTCGACGTCGAGTTCGTCGAAGAGCCCACTCGAGGAGATCCTCGGGTCGAAGGCGACGCGTTCGATCCTCACCGGCGTGGTCGAGGGGATCTTCGGGACGCGCCGCCGCCGCTGAACCCGGGCCTCAGCGAGCGGCACCGAGGGCACGCTCCGCGAGGAGACCCACCGCGATGATGTCCCGCGCATCCTCGTCGACCCCGTCCTGGAGTGACCAGACGGCGGACAGCGCGGACCGGGCGACCGACCACGCGAGGATCGTGCTCCGGTCGACCCCGAGCGAGCGACGCAGCAGCTCCACCCGCTGCTCGAGGTGTCGGGGGTCCTGCGCCGTCGCCCGGTCCGGGTTCGCGAGCATCGCCGCCGCGTCGAACGCCCGATGGCCGACGATGCCCTTCGGATCGATCGCCCGCCAGTCACCGGGAGCGAATTCGAGCACGTTCTCGTGGTGCAGGTCGCCGTGGAGGACCACCGTGTCGGCGGGCGTCGTGTCGTCGAGGAGGCGACGCGCGAGGATCCGCCCGCGACCGAGGAACGCGGCGCTCGCCGCATCGTCGGTCAGTGCGCCGAGTGCCGCAGCATCGGTGAGCAGCAGCGCGCGGAACCACTCGTCGAGCGAGGGGAGCTCGGTGAGGACGTCGCCCGTGTCGTGCGCCGTGGTCGCAGCGGGCGCCGGAGCCGCGACGGCCCCGTGCAGGACGCCGAGCACCGAGCCGAGCACCCCGATCGCGCCGAGGTCGTCACCCGCCCGGGTCAGCGAGGTGAGGTCGCGCCCGCCCACCGCGCGTTCCAGGATGACCGAGTGCTCGTCGGCGGCGAACACCGCCGCACACCCGACGCCACGCCAGGCGGCGAGGAGCCGCCCACCGAGCGCCTCCTCGTGGACGAGGGGGACCTTGAGCATCGCCGATCGACCGCGGTGCGTCACCGGGAGCAGATGGCTCGACGCCGTGACGATCGGGTCGCCGTCGCGGACGAGTCCCCACTGCCCGACGGCGGCGTCGACCGTCCCCGCTCGCCACTCCATGGGAGCCACCCTAGACAGCCGGGCCGGGGTCTAGGCTGGCGCGGTGATCGAGATCCGCGCCTACCGCCCCACCGACCGTTCCGCCGTCGCGACGATCTGCACCCGGACCGGCGACTCCGGGGCGGACGCGACCGGGCACTTCAGCACGGACGAGCTGCTGCCGGACGTCTACGCGCTGCCCTACGTCGACCACGAGCCGGAGCTGGCGCTCCTTGTCGACGCCGGTGCCGGCCCGATCGGCTACATCCTCGGGACGGCGGACACCGTCGCCTTCGACCGGTGGTTCGTCGAACGCTGGTGGCCGACGGTCGTCGGGAAGTATGCGGCGGCCGCATCGTCCGGCGCGGCCTCCGAGCAGGAGCGTGGGATCGTCCGCTCGGCCACGGAACGGATCGGCCTGGCGCCGGAGCTCCTCGCGCAGTACCCGGCGCATCTGCACATCGACCTCCTCCCCGAGACGCAGGGGATGGGGCTCGGGAGGCGGCTCATCGACGCGTTCTGCGGTCTGCTCGCGGAACGCGGTGTGCCGGGGGTCCACCTCGGGGTCGGCGTCTCGAACACCGGCGCACAGCGGTTCTACGAGCGGACGGGCTTCACCCGCGTCGACGGCGATTCTGGCGCGCACTGGTACGCGAAGGCGCTCTGACGCGAGTCGGTCCGCGGGTGCGGGCTAGAGCAGTTCGGCGCGCGCCCACCGCAGGCGCTCGAGCGGCGTGAGGAGACCGGGATGGTCCTCCCGGAGGTCGTCGAGTGAGACCGGCTGCCGAGGACGCTCCACCGGACCCTCGTAGGCGGCGACGACGGCCGCGATGCTGTCGTTGCCCCAGCGGCTGCTGCGCATGCGGAGCAGGGGCCGGTTCTCCGTGTCGCAGACGAAGAACTGTGCACTCGTCCGCTGGCCGCGACCACCGAACTCGAACAGCAGGCTGCGGCCGATCGCCTCACGAGAGACGAACCTTCGGCGTCCGAGGACGGGTTGCTCGATGAAGCCGTCGTGGCACACGACGATGCGTTGGCGACGCGAGAGGATCGCGAGCACGGGCAGGGCGACCAGGCCGACGATGCCGAAGGTGACCACCCAGGTGTGCTCCATGCTCGGCCCGGGCCCGACGAGCCAGAGCGAGACGCCCCAGACGGGCAGGATGACGATGGCGGCACTGAGGACGGTGCTGAACAGGATGCGGGGATGCGGTCGGACCGTCACCGCTTCATCCCCCCGTCGCATCACGCGCACCTCTTTCCCCGCCGACCATCGTGGCCTGCTTTCAGTGGTGCGACAATCCGCCATCTGGGGGACAAGTAGGACGAATGTCCCACTTCGGTCGGACGTCGGGGACTCCGTCGTCGGCGGGAGGCGACCGGACCCTTGACTTCGACGGCCAGCGATGTGCAATATATTGCATGCCCGCTCCTGCAACCGCCCAGCCGCATCGCCGAGCCCTGCTCAGGGACGACGTCTACCGCTCCCTGCGGAACGCCATCGTCGACGGCACCTTCACGCCAGGCGAGAAGCTCGTCGACACGGACCTCGAACGCTGGCTCGGCGTGAGCCGCACGCCCATCCGGGAGGCGATCCTCCGGCTGGCACGCAGTGGGCTCGTGATCGCGAAACCCGGTCGGTCGACCGTGGTTGCCCCAGTCGACACGAGGGCGACGTTGCAGGCACAGGCCGTCGCCGCGGCCATGCACGAACTCGCCGTCCGCGAGGCGGTGCCGCACCTGACCGACGCCGACCTCGACCGCATGCGCGCGGCCAACCGAGACTTCGAGGCCGCCCTGCAGCGGGACGACTCCGACGCCGCGCTCGAGGCGGACGACGCGTTCCACGCCGTGGCCGTCGACGTCGCCGGCAACCCCTTCGTCCGCGACGCGCTCGAAGCCGTCACGCCCCTGCTGCGCCGGGTCGAACGCCTCCGGTTCTCCTCCGTCGCCGCCCGGGGCTCGATCGCGCAGCACGACGCGCTCGTCGAACGGTGCGCCGAGGGTGACGTCGACGCCGCCGCCGCACTCGTCCGGGGCAACTGGACGACGCTCGCCGACCTCGTCGTCGCCCACCTCGACGAGGACTGAGGAACCCGGTCCTCGGAACAGCCCGTCGCGGGCATCACCCGCCGAACCGAACAGCCGCATCGCATCGCACCGCCACCTGCACACCCGCCGCACCACCGACCTCCAGGAGCACCATGTCCCTCAGCGACTTCGCCCGCTACCCGCTCACCTTCGGGCCGAGCCCCGTCCACGAGCTCAACCGTCTGACCGCCCACCTCGGTGGCGCGACGATCTGGGCCAAGCGCGAGGACGTCAACAGCGGTCTCGCCTACGGCGGCAACAAGACCCGCAAGCTGGAGTACCTCATCCCCGAGGCCATCGCCCAGGGGGCCGACACCCTCGTCTCGATCGGCGGGTACCAGTCGAACCACACGCGCCAGGTCGCGGCGGTCGCGGCGAAGCTCGGCATGCGGGCGGTGCTCGTGCAGGAGAACTGGGTGGATTGGCCGGACTCGGTCAACGACCGCGTCGGCAACATCATGCTGTCGCGGATCATGGGCGCCGAGGTGCGCCTCGACCCCGCCGGCTTCGGTATCGGCTTCAAGTCGAGCTGGGAGCGCGCCCTCGACGACGTGCGCGAACGCGGCGGCGTCCCCTACGCGATCCCGGCGGGTGCCTCCGACCACCGACTCGGTGGTCTCGGGTTCGCGAACTGGGCAGCCGAGGTCGAGCAGCAGGAGCGCGAGCTGGGCGTGTTCTTCGACACCATCGTGGTCTGCAGCGTCACCGGGTCGACGCACGCGGGCATGATCGCCGGGTTCGCCGGCCAGGATCGACCCCGTCGGGTCATCGGGATCGACGCCTCCGCGAAGATCCAGGAGACCCGCGACCAGGTGGCGCGCATCGCCCGCAACACGGGGGCGCTCATCGGGCTCGACCGCGAGCTGCGCGACGACGAGATCACCGTGCTCGAGGGCTGGGCCGGCGACCTCTACGGGATCCCGGTGGAGTCGACGATGGAGGCGATCCGGCTGACGGGACGACTCGAGGGCGTCATCATCGACCCGGTCTACGAGGGGAAGTCGATGGCGGGGCTCATCGACCTCGTGACGAGCGGTGACATCCCGGCGTCGAGCAACGTGCTCTACGCGCACCTGGGCGGGCAGCCGGCGATCAACGCGTACAGCGCCCTCTTCCGCGACTGATCCCGCGGGCGCCTCGCACGGCGTCCGGTCGCCCCGCCGATCGGCCCGTCGCGCTCGCCAGATCCGGGTGATCGCCCTATCAGGGACGATCGCCCGGGTCCAGCCGCGGGATGTGGCCCGGAGTGGTGCGAAACTGGACGCATCGACGACGCGAGGAGGTCGCATGCGCGCACCGATGGAACCCCGACACCAGAACCGGATCGCATGATCCGTCTGCAGTCGACCGCCTGGCCGACCAGCGGCACCACGCTCGACCTCCCGGCCCTCGACGCTGCGGCGGCGGGCTCGATCACCGATCTCGCATCGCGGCTCGCGTTCACCCGACAGGCGGTCGAGCTCGTCGGTCCGCTCGAACAGCACACCGCGGGGCGCGTCTTCGCGGGCCTCGGAGCGATCGCCGCCGTCGACGTCACGCTCGCGCGCGTCGTGGAACCGCACCTCGACGCGCTCGCCATCCTGCGCCAGGCGGAGCTCGACCCCTCACCGGACTCCACGTGGGGGGTCTTCGCGGCCGAGGCGCCCGGTGTCCGGCTCGACGCCGTCCGCGTCGACGACGGCTGGATCCTCAGCGGGACGAAGCCGTGGTGCTCGCTCGCCTCGAGCCTCAGTGACGCCCTCGTCACCGCTCACACCGGTCCGAACGAGCGGCGACTCTTCGCGGTCTCGCTCGCCGCCCCCGGCGTCACGACCGACGACAGCGCCTGGCTCGCCCGCGGAATGCCGCTCGTCCCCAGCGCCCCCGTCGGCTTCGACGTGGTCCCCGCAGCACCCGTCGGCGACGACGGCTGGTACCTCCGGCGCCCCGGATTCTCCTGGGGTGGCATCGGCGTCGCGGCCTGCTGGTGGGGCGGCGCGAGCACCCTCGTCGAGCGGTTGCTCACCGCGGCACGCGCACGACCCGACGCCGAGCTCCTCCTCCGCACCCTCGGATCCGCCGCCATCGACCTCGCGATCGCGGAACAGGCGATCGCGGACGCGGCTGCTGCGATCGAAGCGGGCCTGGCCGACGGCGCTGCCGGTCCTCGTCTCGCGCAGCGCGTCCGGTCGACGGTCAGGGCCAGGGTGGACGCGATCCGCTCCGGTGTCCTCGGCGCACTCGGACCCGGCCCGCTCACCGCGGAACCGGCCTACCTGGAGCGCATGTCCGACCTCGAGCTGTACGTACAGCAGGACCACGGCGATCGCGACCTCGCGCGCTACGGCCGCATGCTGGTGGAGGCCGACTGATGCCCGCCTTCGACCACCGAGACCCCGGCACCTCAGCAGCCGCCTGGGGCACGCGCCTGCACGACCTCGACCTGCCCGTCTGGGACGGCTGGCGGCAGGCGACCGGCCTCGTGGTCCTCTCGCCCCATCCGGACGACGAGTCGCTCGGCGCCGGCGGGCTCATCGCCGCAGCCGCAGCCGCCGACATCCCCGTCACCGTCCTCCTGGTCACGCTCGGCGAGCGCTCGCACCCCGATTCGCCGACCACCACCCCGGAGGAGCTCGCTCCACGCCGGGAGGCGGAGTTCATCGAGGCCGTCACCCGGCTCGGTACCGAGGTCGCCCACGAGGTCCTGCGGGTCCCCGACGGCGGGCTCGACGCCGAACGCTCCGGCCTCGCCGCGTCCCTGCGCTCGGCGGTCGAGGCCGCCGGGACGAGGCCGCTCATCGTCGCCCCCTGGCGCGGCGACGGCCACCGCGACCACCGCATCGCCGGTGAACTCGCCGCCGCGCTCGCGACCGAGCGTGACCTCGCGCTCGTCGAGTTCCCGATCTGGCTCTGGCACTGGGCCGACACCGACGACGACACGCTGCCGTGGAACGAAGCGCGCATCGTGCCGCTCGACGCCGCGGCGCACGGGGCGAAGATCGCCGCGATGGATGCCTACCCGTCTCAGACGGAGCCGCTGTCCGACGCCCCCGGCGACGAGGCCATCGTCGACCACCACCACCTGCAGCACTACGCGCGTCGCTTCGAGGTGCTCTTCCCGAACCAGCGGGCGCTCGACCTCACCGCGGAGCCGGACGTGCGCACGGCGGCGGTCGGGCAGGCCGACGGCTCGCGGTCGCAGGAGTCCTTCGAAGACCACTACCGCGAGCACCCCGACGGCTGGGACTTCGGGTCCTGGTACGAGGCGCGCAAGCGTCAGGTGCTCCTGGCCGCGCTGCCGCGCCAGCGATACCGCTCGGTGCTCGAACTCGGCTGCGCCACCGGCGTGCTCACGGCCCGGCTCGCGGAACGCAGCGACCAGGTGCTCGGTGTCGACATCGCCGAGGCGCCGTTGCAGCTCGCCCGACGACACGTCCCCACCGCCCGCTTCGAACGCCGGACCGTGCCGGACGAGTGGCCGGCGGGCGAGTTCGACCTGGTGGTGCTGTCCGAGGTCGGCTACTACCTGTCCGAGGCGGACCTCGACCGGGTCATCGATCGGATCCTCGGATCGCTCACCCCGGACGGCAGTATCGTGGCGTGCCACTGGCGTCACCCCGATGACCACGCGGCGACCTCGGCCGAGCTCGTCCACCGCCGGCTGCTCGAACGCTGGCCCGGCCGTCGCTCGGTCCAACACGTCGAGGACGACTTCCTGCTCGACGTCCTCGTGCCGGCCGGTGAGGCGAGTGTCGCCGCGGTGGACGGTCTGACGTCCTGATGCTGCGACGGATCGACGTCGTCGTGCCGGCCCACGACGAGGAGGAGCTGATCGGCGCCTGCCTGGACGCCCTGCTCGTCGCCTGTGCTGAGGTGCAGCGGCGTCGCCCCGGCCTGCAGGTGGGCCTCGTGGTGGTGCTCGATGATTGCCGTGACGACACGGCCCGGATCGTCGAGGAGCGTCTCGACGGCCTCGACGACGGCGACGGCGGCGGGTCCGGCCACGACGCCGGTTCAGCCGCGGCGTCCGTGGTGGTCATCGCGGAGCGCAGCGTCGGAGCGGCCCGCCGCGCGGGTGTCGACACCGCGACGCGACTCGGCGAGGCCGACCCGACCGAGCGGTGGATCGCGAACACCGACGCCGACTCCCGCGTCCCGGCGGACTGGTTGTCCGTGCACGCCGACGCCTTCGACGCCGGTGTGGACGTCCTGCTGGGCACGGTCCGTCCCGACTTCGGCGACTTCTCCGAGCGCGACGTGGAGCGGTGGCTGGAGACGCATCCTGCCGGGCATCTGCCGGGGAACGTCCACGGGGCGAACCTCGGTGTCCGGGCCGATCGGCTCGAGGCGATCGGTGGGTTCCGCGAGTTGGCCGAGCATGAGGACGTCGACGTCGTCGAGCGGGCGCGGGCGGCCGGGTTCCGGGTCGTGCCGACGCTGGACGGCGCGGTCGAGACCTCGGGCCGCCGCCGTGGTCGCACGCCGGGTGGGTACGCGGCGTTCCTCGCCGAGACCTACCCGATCGTCTGAGCGCTCTGATCGTCTGGCGGGCCCGGGTGCTTGACGTGCCCGGGCGCCTGACGCCACCTCACGGGGTCGTGGTCGTGCCCTCCGGGTCGACGATGACCTCGGTGACCTCGTCGAGGTCGAGCACCGGGTATCGGGAGACGGCGCCGATCTTCTCCTCGCTCGCGAGCACGTAGACCTCGGTGCTGCGCTCGGCGAGGGCGCGTTTCGTCGCGGCGTCGTCGAGTTCCCCGGTCGTGAGGCCGTGTTCCGGGTGCACCCCGGTGACGCCGAGGAAGCACGCGTCGGCACTCAGCCGTCGGATCGCCTCGGTGGCGAGGGCTCCGTTGGCGACCATCGAGTGCCGCCCCAGTTCGCCGCCGACCATGATCACGCGTGCCGGCGAACGCTCGGCGACGGCGAGCGCGACCGCGGGGCTCGGAGTGATGACGGTGAGGGTCGGGTCGTCGGGGAGCAGGCGGGCGAGGGCGAGGGCCGTGGTGCCGGCGTCGATGATGATGGTGCTGCCCGGGCGGATGCGTGCGGCGGCGATGTGGGCGACGCGCTCCTTGCTGTCCGTCTCGAGGGAGAGGCGTTCCGCGAAGGGGCGGTCGGCCGCGGGTACCGGCAGCGCTCCGCCGTAGACGCGGATGCACTGACCGGTGTCGGCGAGGTCGCGGAGGTCCCGGCGGATCGAGTCCTCGGACACCCCGAGCGCGGCTGCGGCCTCCTTGGCGACGATCCGGCCGTCGCGCTCGAGGAGGTCGAGGAGGTGCGTTCGACGTTGTGCGCTCAGCATGCGTACTCCTTCACGATGTTGCACGTTTGTGCGTGGTTAACGCTACAGTGCTTGGCATGAACACACCACTCCTCATCCTCATCGCCGGCCCCTACCGTTCCGGAACCGGTGGCGATCCCGCCGCCATCGCCCGCAACCTCGAACGACTCGAAGCCGCGGCGGCCCCCATCTACGCCCTCGGCCATGTCCCGATGATCGGCGAGTGGGTCGCCCTGCCGATCCTCCGAGGGATCGACGCCGGAGCCACCGCCGGCGACGGCGACGTCATGTACGAGACGGCGAGGCGCCTGCTGCAGCACTGCGACGCGGTGCTCCGGCTGCCGGGTGAGTCCTCCGGTGCCGACACCGACGTCGCGATCGCCCGCGAGCGCGGGATCCCCGTGTACGCCGACCTCGCGGAGATCCCGGCGATCGAGGGCTGACGCCGCCGCCCGCCGAGTCGCGGCGGTCCGGCTAGGCTGACCGGCGTGCTCGACGACCTCCTGATCCGCCCGTACCGCGACACCGATGCCCGAGCGACCCGAGCAATCTTCGAACGCGCGGTGCGGGTGACCGCTGCCGCCCACTACACGGCCGAACAACGCACCGCATGGGTGCCGGACGACCCGCTGGCTGTGGTGCTCGACGACTGGGCCGCTCGACGTGCCGCGGTGACGACGTGGGTCGCTGTGATCGACGACTCGGTGGTCGGATTCACCGACTTGGACGTCGAGACCGGCTACCTCGACATGCTGTTCGTCGATCCGGACGCCGGACGACGCGGCGTCGGTTCCGCGCTCATCCGTCAGGTGCTCGACGAAGCCCGGGCGGTGGGGCTCCGGGAGGTGACCGTGCAGGCGAGTCGGACGGCGCAGCCGGTGTTCGAGCGTCACGGCTTCGTCGTGGTCCGTGAGCAGCGGGTCGAGCGTCGTGGAGTGCTCATCGAGAACGCCGCGATGCGGGTGGTCCTCGACGCGTGAGATCGGTGCGATCGGCGTGAGCGCGGGTCGCACGCTTGGGCGCGGCCCTCTGGAGACCCGCGCCCACGCGTATGACCCGCGCTCACGTCAGCGCACCGCGCTGGCAGTCAGTCAGGCGTCGGTGAGTTGGGCGTCGGCTCGCTCCGGGGAGCCGGCGGCGAGCCCGCGGCCGATGGCCGCCCGCGAGCCCAGCCAGAGGAGCACGCCCACCAGGAAGACGATGACCTCCGTGACGGTCAGTGACCAGACGATGCCCCCGAGTCCGAACCAGAGGTTGCCGAGCAGCACGATGGGGACGAACAACACCCCCTGGGTGACGGCCATGACCGTCGCGGCGAGCGCCCGCCCGGTCGCCTGGAAGAGCGAGGTGATGAGCCCGGTGAAGCCGTTGGCGATCATCGCGGTGAGCTGCGCGACGAGGATCGTGACGCCGAGCCCGAGGACGGCCGGATCGGCGATGAACGCGGAGACGATCGGCTCGCGCAGGACGAAGACGACACCGGCGAAGAGCACCGAGATCCCGCCGACCGTGAGGGCCGAGGCGCGGAGGGCCGAGCGGAGGCGCGCACCGTCACCCTTGCCGAACGCGTAGGCGAGGAGGGGGAGCACGCCGAACGTCACCCCCATGACGAGGAACTCCGGTACCTGGGCGATCCGGACCGCGACGCCCATGGCGGCGAGCGGTGCGTCTCCGTAGCCGGCGGCCAGCGTGTTCAGGACGAGCGCGGTGACGATGAGGAAGCCGGACTGCAGGAGCGTGCTGACGCCGACACTGAGGACCGGCTTGAGGATCGTCGGCGACAGCGTGAACCAGCGCGGCGCCAGGCTGACGTGCTCGCTGTTGCGCTGCAACCACGCGACGAAGTAGACGACGACACCGAGGTTGGCAAGGCCCATCGCGAGTGCCGCCCCGGCCACACCCCAGCCGAGACCGAGGATGAAGACGAGGTCGAGGACGAGGTTGGCGACGGCGGAGGCGATGAGCGCGATCATCACCTGACGGGCGGCACCCTCGGCTCGGACGAGCTGTTCCAGGCAGAACGCGGTCGCCATGACGGGGACGAATGCGAGCATGACGCCGATGAACGCGGAGGTCGCCGGGGCGGTGACCGCATCCGCCCCGAGCAGTGACACGAGAGGGCGGAGGAAGACGAGGCCGATCCCGCCCAGGACGGCACCGGTGAGGAAGGCTCCCCAGACGGCGAAGGTGGCGGCGCGTTTGATGTCACCGGCTTGCGCGGGGTCGTGTTCCGAGGCGCCGAGGAGCCTCGAGATGAGCGCGCCGCCGCCGACGCCGAACAGGTCGCCGATGGCCATGATCAATCCGAGGATCGGGGCTCCGAGCGTGATCGCGGCGAGCAGGGTGGTGTCGTGGAGCGAACCGACGACGCCGGCGTTGATGAGGTTGTAGACGGCGCTGACGACGAGCGCGGCCGCCATCGGGACGCACAGGTGGACCAGCGCTCGGATGATCGGGGCGGTCGAGAGGTACCAGCGGTTGCTCCCGACCGTGTCGGTGGCGGTCGTGGTGGCGGTCGGGGGAGCGGCGGCGGTCGGGGGAGCAGCGGCGTCGCGGGGGATGGACGTGTCGGCTTCGTGATCGGTGTGGTGTTCGGGGTGCATGGAAGGCTCCGTTTCGGGCAGGTTCCGGGCGCGACGATGAGCGCCGGCGCGGCGAGGGGTGAATGGGGAAGAGGGGAACGGTCGCGGGCTGGGCGGACGAGCTCAGCGGGCGTCCGGGCGCGACGGACAGCGCCGTCGTGGCGATGGTGAGCGTGATGGCGAGCGTGATGGCGGTCGCGGTCGCCGTCGGCGGCGGGTGACGCGCGTGGCGAGTGGTCTCGGCGCGCGGTCAGGGAGCTCGGGTCAACCGAGCGATGGTCAGCGGGTCGGCTGCGGCAGGTTCGCCGTGAGCTTCGTGAGCAGAGCGTGCAGGGTGTCGCGTTCGCTCTGGTCCAGCGGGGTGAGGATGCTGTCGTCGGCGTCGGCCATCGCGGTTTCGAACCCGTCGATGAGGTCGGCGCCGAGCTGGGTGGCGAAGACGCGCTTGGTGCGCGCGTTCCCGTCCTCCGCGCGGCGTTCGATGAGGTCTCGGCGTTCGAGCCCCTGCAGCAGGCTCGAGACGCTCGCGGCGCTCGTCCGGCTGACCTCGGCGATGTCGCGTTGGATCGAGCCGGGATGTTGAACGAGGTACCCGAGGACGAAGGCCTGTTCGTGACTGAGTTCGCGGGCGCGGATCCAGTCCTCGCCGGCCTTGCGCTGTGCCCATCCGATCCAGCGGACCATCTGCAGGGTGCTGGTGAAGGCGGGTGTCTCGTCGTCCATGATTAGAACACTAACGCTTTGATCTCTAACCGTCAACCCGTGAATGGTCTGTTCTTGCCAGCGCGGTGCGCTGACGCGAACGGTGACCGTTCGGCCTGGACGCGGGTCTGAGCCGCGGGCGCACCCCTCCGGAGACCCGCGCTCACGCGTGTGACCCGCGCTCACGTCAGCGCACCGCGCTGGCAACGGGCTACGGGCTACGGAAACACAGAACGCCCCACGCTGATGCGCAGGGCGTTTGTGGTGATGCTGGCGGAGAATGGGGGATTCGAACCCCCGAGGGCGTTAACCCAACACGCTTTCCAAGCGTGCGCCATAGGCCACTAGGCGAATTCTCCTCGGCTGTTTGTGAAAAACGGCCAGATAGCAGCATACCTGGTTCGCGGACTCCCGCGCGCCACCTGCCGGAACCATGCACCGCTCGGCACCACGGATCAGCTCGCGGCAGGGGGTCGCCAGTCGACGCGTTGGTCCCGGTGCGACACGAGCGACCGCGGGAACACCACCGACAGGACCCGTTCGATCGGCGGGCTCACGGCGCGCAGGGCCGTCTTCGCCTCACCGAGCGCGGCCTCGACGGCGTCGGCGCTCGCCGGAGGTTCGCCGCCGGAGGGCCGGTCGGTGTCGGCCCGCGCGTAACTCTCCCGCTCGACGGCGGTGACGAGCCGCTCGATCGCGGGCGAATCGACCTGGAACTGCCCGTGCAGTCTCGCCGCGAAGCCACGCGGCGACTCCGACGTCGTCACCGGGAACCCGAGATCCCTGGCGCTGTCGACGAACTCCGCCCACGCCCAGCCGGCCGAGGTCCCGGCGGCGTGCGCCCGTCGACGCCCGGCCGCCCGCCGGACACCGCGGGCGATCGAGGGTGTGGCGAGGAGCACGAGCACGCCGAGCAGGATCGCGAGCGGCACCAGCATGGCGGGCAGGCCACCGCCGGTCTGGGTGGCCGTCGATCCGCCGAGGGCCCCAGCCGTCGGCGTGGGCGTCGATGCCGCGGTCGGAGCCGGACGGCTGTCGGGACTCACCGATCCACTTCCCGGTGCTGCCGCGCTCGTGTCGGTGAACTGCGTCACGACCCCGCGGCTGGCGGTCGGTTCGAACGGCACCCAGCCGACGCCCTCGAAGTACAGTTCCGGCCACGCGTGCAGCTGGTCGGAGGTCACGATGTAGGTGCCGCGATTGGACGGCGTGTTGTCGACGGTCGTGCCGGGCAGATACCCGATGGCGATGCGCGCCGGGATGCCGAGGACGCGCGACATCACGGCCATCGCGGAGGAGAAGTGGATGCAGTACCCGGCCTTGCGTTCGAGGAACGTCGCGATGACCTCTGCGCCGCTGCCGTCGAAGCCCTCCTCCACGGGTGCCGATTCGGAGTACTCGAAGGAGCTGCGGAAGTACCGCTGCAGGGCGATCGCCCGGTCGTAGTCGGTCGAGGCGGTCGCCGTGACGTCCGCGGCGGTGTCTCGGATGATCTGCGGCAGCTCGTCGGGCAGTTCGAGGTAAGGGGCAGCGGACGCCGGGTCGGCGACGGGCGGGACGTCACGCATCTGCTGCGCCGTCGGCAGGATCGCCGTGCTCGTCGCGGTGTAGGTCTGGCCACGGGTGGATCCACGCTCCGCCATCGCCGTCAACCCGGCGGCTTCGAACCGCCAGTCACCGCGGAGCCCGTCGACCTTCTGCGTCGGATACGGCAGGGGCAGCCACGGGCTCGACAGCGAGTCCACCGTGACGGTGGTCTCGAAGGTCTCCACGGGGATCGCCTCGCTGAGCCCGGCCGGCGCGGGGAACGCGTCGAGCGAGTTGCCGTCGTTGTAACCGGAGTTGTCGGGACCCCAGACGTTGCCCGTGAAGTCGCTGAGGTCGGTGACCTTGAGGTAGGGCGCGTCGTCGGCGGTGGTCGTGTACTCGAGCGCGGTCGTGTTCGCCGGGCGACGCAGGCTCTGGCCGAGGGAGATGAGCGGGTTAATGCCGTTGGCGAAGGGGCCGTTGCCGCGGGCGCCGGCGGTCACGTCGCGGACGGCGAGGTCGGGCAGGGCGGCCGGGGTGAGCAGGGCGACGATCACGGCGACCGCGCCGACGAGGACCGCGGGGCCGACACTGCCGAAGCGTCCCGCGATCGCCGTCGTTCCCGTCCGCCGGGTGGAGCCGGCCGCACGGGCCGAGGCGGCCTCTCGCAACCGTTCCCGGCGTCGCACGTCCTCGCGGAGCAGCCAGAGGAAGGCGAGCGCGACGGCGGCGAACACCCAGGGGTCGAGCGGGAACGACACGGCGACGGTTGGGCCGGCGTAGACCGCGAAGACGAGGACGCCCGCGAGG
Organism: Plantibacter sp. Leaf314; assembly: GCF_001423185.1. Classification (NCBI taxonomy): domain Bacteria; kingdom Bacillati; phylum Actinomycetota; class Actinomycetes; order Micrococcales; family Microbacteriaceae; genus Plantibacter; species Plantibacter sp. Leaf314. The sequence continues at coordinate 383,884 of NZ_LMOB01000003.1, forward strand.
ACCGGCGCATGTCGGCCGAGGACGAGCCAGGCGACGGCGAGGGCGACGAGGCCACCGCCGGCGGCCATCACGAAGACGACACCGGCGTCCGTGTCGAGCGGCGCGGACCCGTCGTGGAAGGTCTGGAACCCGGCGTCGCGGAGGCGTTCGAAGGTGGCGAGGGTGGTCGGTGTCGGCACGATGCCGAGGATGGCGGTGCCGCTCGCGAAGCCGATGGTGATGGTGAGCAGCCAGGTGATCGCGGAGCCGACCCATACGAACACCGCCGGCAGCCTGGTGCGACGGAGCAGGACGGCGCTGGCGAGGACGATCGCGATGACGACGTTCGCCACGACCCACCAGTCGAGCGTGTCGAGCACGCGGCCGAAACCGAGGCCGCCGGTCACGAGGAGGGCGAACGCGGCGAGGGCGAGCCGGAGGTCTCCGGTGGTCGCGGACGCACGTGGGTCTTCCGGTCGACCGCTGTCGACGCCGGACCACGATCCGCCGCTGGTCCCGGCTCCGGTCGGGCGAGCCCGGTCGCGTGAGGCGGGGCCGGCGGTCGGTCGTCTCCCGTTGGCGGTCCCGGCCGCGCGACGTCCCTCAGCGACGGACATACGCACCCCCGCGACGACCTTGGCGGGCGGTCGACCGTGATGCCCCGGCGGCGCTGGTGGGGCCGCTGCTGTCGAGCCACAGCGCCGCGAACGATGCCCCGCGTTCGCCGACGTGGCATCGCCACCCGGCGAGCTCCAGCAGCTCGACGGTCCGGCGTCGCGCGCCGGCCGGGAGCAGTGCGATCGGCAGCGGGGAGAGACGTGCGACCGCCGTCAGTTCGCCGAGGTCGCCCTCCTCCACGTCGCCGAGGATCGCGATGACGGGCTGCGTGCGACGTGCCGAGATGACGGGGGAGAGGTCGAGGAACCGGGTCGGCTCGTGCGACGGCCGCAGGAGTGCGAGGTCGAGCAGCGCGGCGTCGAGGTCGTCGTCCTCGAGGTGCTGCCCGCCGCGTTCGAGTGCGTCGCCCATGCCGCCGACGGGGCTGGAGCGCAGGCCGTTCGCCGACGAGCCGGCGCCGACCTCGCGGGAGAGGGCTTCGCTCCCGGCGCCGACGAGGTTCACCCGGTACTCGGCGTCGACGAGGTGCGCGGTGATCGACGCGGCGAGGGAGACGGCCTGCTCGAACGCCGGCAGGTGGGACGGGTCGTCGTCGGGCCAGGCCCAGTGGGCGGCCGCGGTGTCGAGGAGCACGGTCGCCTCGGGGTCGTTGCGCTGCTCCTCCTGCCGGACCATGAGCTCGCCGTGATGCGCGCTCGCCCGCCAGTGCAGGCGTCGGATCGCGTCGCCGGGGAGGTAGGGGCGGGCGATGACGTCGTCCTCGCCGGCGCCCGCGCGCAGGGAGGAGGGACGGGTGGAGCCGTCGCGGCTGGCGGTCAGCGCGGGGATCTCCGGCAGGACCACGACCTCCGGCAGGACGAGGACCGCGTGGGTTCCTCCGACGTTGCGTCGGCGGACGACCAGCCCGAACGGGTCGCTCACCGCCAGGCCGAGCGGTCCCAGTTCGTGTTGACCGCGTCGCAGCGCCGTCACCGTGTACTCGGCGGTCCGCTTGCGGGACCCGATGCCGGCGACGCCCGTGCTCGGGAGCGTGCCGCTCGCGTCGCCGTCGAGCCCGGACGGGATGCGGTCCTTCCACTCGGTGTGCACGTGCGGCAGGGCGCTCGTCTCGGCGATGGAGACCTCGACCGAGATACGACCGCCGACGGCGACGAGGTCCGGCCGCGTCGTGCGGTCGACCCGGAGCGAGGGGCGTTCCAGGTAGACGGCGCCGAAACTGGCGGCCACGAGGGCGATGAGGAGTCCGGCGGCGGCGAGCAGCTCCGGCGAACCGATGCCGCGGGCGAAGACGAGGCAGACGCCTGCCGCCACGAGCACGCCGACGGCGCGCCTCGTCAGCGGGATCCGACGCCTCATGGGCCCGGAACCTCCTGGCGCGTCACCGAGACCCGGCGATCACCGTGCTGGCGCACGATCAGGACCTCGCCTCGGCTCGGCCGGAGTGCGGCACCGGGGTCCGTTCGAGGAGTTCGACGAGCACCTCGGCGACCGCCTGCACGCCCGAGCGGTCGTGGGCGCTCACCGCGCGGCGCGTGGGGATGAGGCGATGCGCGAGCACCGGCGCGAGCAGCTGGTCGATGTCGTCGGGGAGGACGAACTCGCGGCCGTCGAGTGCGGCCAGGACCTTCGCGGCGCGGATGAGTTGCAGCGTGGCACGGGGGCTCGCCCCGAGGCGGAGCTCCGGGTGCACCCGCGTCGCCTGCACGAGCGACACGCAGTACTGCTCCACGATCGGCGAGACGAACACGCCGCGCGCCCAGGCGATGAGGCGTTCGACGTCCCCGCGCGAGGCGACCGGACCGATCGTGTCCAGCGGGTTCACCGTGTCGCGTTGGCGCAGCATCGCGAGTTCCGCGTCGGGGTCGGGATAGCCCATGGAGATGCGCGCCATGAACCGGTCACGCTGGGCTTCCGGCAGGGCGTAGGTGCCCTCCATCTCGAGTGGGTTCTGCGTGGCGACGACGGTGAACGGTGACGGCAGCGCGTGGGTCTCGCCGTCGACCGTGACCTGGCCCTCCTCCATCGATTCGAGGAGCGCCGACTGCGTCTTCGGGGAGGAGCGGTTGATCTCGTCCGCGATGACGATGTTCGCGAACACGGCGCCCGGCTTGAACTCGAACTCGCGGTCCACCTGGTTGAAGATCGAGACGCCGGTCACGTCGGAGGGGAGCAGGTCGGGCGTGAACTGGATGCGGCGGACGGAGCTGCCGACGGAGGCCGCGAGGGCCTTCGCGAGGACCGTCTTGCCGACACCGGGGACGTCCTCGATGAGCAGGTGCCCTTCGGCGAGCATCACGATGAGCGCCATGCGGGCGGCGAACGGTTTGCCGTCGATGACACGTTCGACGTTGTCGAGGATCCGTTCGGCGAGGAGCTGGAACTCCACGGCGGTCAACGCGGGGTTCAGTTCGGCGACGGAGTCCCTGGTGGTGCGGCCCAGACTGCTCTGCTCGGTCATGGTCGGCTCCTGCGGTCGTGGTCGTGCAGACGCCTGAACAGCAGCGCGACGATGGTGGCGAGCCCGACGGTCACGAGACACGGGCCGATCGCCAGGATGGTCTGGAAGACGAGGAACGCCATCGGTGGCCCGTCGCCGGTGCCGTTCCAGCCGCGGTAGCCGTTGCTCGTCGCGAACCAGATGGCGAGGCCACCGCCGACCGCGAGGACGACACCGACCGCCCACAGTGCGCGTTCCAGTTGCGCGGCCTTGGCCGATGCGGCGCCGCGGGCCTCCTCGTCCTCGTCGGCCCAGCGGGCGAGGTCCTCGGTGGACGGGCTGGCTTCCGGGGCGGCGCCGGCCGGTGCTCCCTGACGGAAGGGCTCGACGCGGGCGCGCGGGCCGTCGTCGAAGCGGTCGTCGGTGGGCGGACGGACCGGGCGGCCGTCGGTCGGCGGCTGGATGAGCTGCGGGGCGACCTCCTCGAGGGAGGCGAGTCGGCTCCGACGGCCGGAGTCGACGGCGTTCGGGCGGGAGCGCTGATCGGTGTGTCCGCGCTGGAACGCGGGGTCGTAGCGTTGGTCCATCGTCGGCCTCCGTCGCGCTGCGTGCATCGTCCGGGCCGGAACCCGTCTGCCCGATCCTAGGACTGATAACGAACAGGTAACACCCCTGGACGGGTCGCCCACAGGAACTCCATATGTGCATCACGTCGCGCACACACCGGGTCGGTACCGGTCAGGGGAGTCTTCGGAGCCGTCGGGCACATCGCTTGCGCTGCCCGTCGACGGGCTCAGGCACCAGGCCCCGGGCCGCGCGCTCCGGAAACGACGACAGGCCCGGGAACGGGGGTCCGTTCACCGAGCCTGTCGAGGAGCGCGTGTCCTACAGCGCCGAGAGCGCCTCGCGGATCGGGGTCTCGCCGCCGATGACCTCGAACTGCGTGCGGGAGGCCGCACCGGACTCGATCAGCGCGAACAGCACGGCGGCGACGTCGGCGCGCGGGATGGAGCCGCGGTCGGTGGTCGTCGCGGCGGTGATCGTGCCGGCGGGGGCGTCGTCGGTCAGGCCGCCCGGGCGGACGATGGTCCAGTCGAGGTCGCGGCCGCGCAGGTCGGCGTCGGCCTCGGACTTCGCCCGCAGGTAGACCTGGAAGACGTCGTCCGACTCCGGGTCGAAGTCGTCGGTGCCCATCGCGGACACCATGATGTAGCGCGGGACCTTGGCGAGTTCGGCTGCCTCGGCGAGGAGCACGGCTCCGTCGCGGTCGAGGGAGAGCTTGCGGTCGGCGCCGCTGTTCGGGCCGGCTCCGGCCGCGAACACGACGACATCGGTCCCGGCGAGTTCGTCGGCGAGTTCGGCCGGCGAGGAGTGCTCGAGGTCGAGGACGATGGCGCGGGAACCGATGCCCTGGAGTTCGCCCACCTGCTCGGGGTTGCGGATGATGCCCGCGGGGGTGTGGCCTGCTTCGGCGAGCAGTCGCTGCAGGTGGAGCGCGATCTGTCCGTGTCCTCCGGCGATGACGACGTCGGTCATGTGAGTCCTCTCGTTCGATGCGGTGTCGATCCTCGCGCCGCCCGTTCGTGGGAGCGGCGGTCGATCGAGGGTCTGCGGCCGGTGGCCCCAGATCCGCCAGTCAACGCCTCCGGAGGAGCGTACGCAACCCGGTCGCGGCTCGGGTACACTGGGTGACGGCTCCCCGCGTGGCGCCATCCAGGCCAACTCCCCCAGGGCGGAAACGCAGCAAGGGTAACCGGGCTCTGGCGGGTGCGCGGGGAGTCTTTTCGTGCGCGCGGTGCATGCGGTGCCCGTCTCTGGCCCGGCACGATCAGGCCGTCCGCGTCACAGCAGGACATCCGCCTCGCAGCAGGACATCCGAGGCCTGTTCCTCCTGTTCTCGCGCCGATCTCCTGCTCCTGCGCCGGTCTGCCGTCGACCGCGGACGCACATGAAAGCCCCGGAGCCCCGCACGTGGCAGGACCCCGGGGCTCGGGAGTGCGTCAGATCAGCTGAGCTGTGCGCGACGCTTCCGGACGACGAGCAGTGCGGCTCCACCGAGCATCAGCAGGGCGCTGAGACCGAGGAACGCGGTGCCGTCGACACCGGTCGACGCGAGGGAGTTCCCGGCGTTGGCTGCCGGCGGCGTGGCTGCACCCGGTGCGACAGCGGCCGGAGCCGCAGCGAGGGTGAAGGACACGGGCTCGGACGGAGCCGAGATCTGGTCAGCCTCGGTGGGGGCGGGGACGGTGCTCTGGATCGCGACGGTCGTGTACGCGTTCGGTGCGAAGGCGAGCGTGACGCTCCACTGACCGTTCTCGTCGACGAGGATGTCGTCGGCGGGGTCGGCCGGCTCGGCTGCAGCGCGGGCGTTCGCGGAGACCTCGTCCAGGGCGGCGGTCGGCACGGTCAGGAGACCGATGTAGGCGCCGGGCTCGCCGGTTCCCGAGAACGTGACGCGGTCGCCGACGATCGTCTGGCCCTCGGTCGGGCTGGTGATGCTCGGAGCGCCGAGGACGGTGTTGGCCGGGAGCGTGAAGTTCACGGTCTCTTCGCCGCGGCCTGCGCCGCCGGTGACCTGGTTGACGTTGACCGTCTGGGCGACGGCTGCGTCGTCAGCGTAGGTGCCGGTGGTGGTCCACTGGCCGTTGGTGACGACGGCGGCGGTGGTGCCGGGGACGCGGTCTCCGTTGGTGTCGAGCACGTTGACGGTGGAGCCGTCGGTGCCGGTACCGGTGAACGTGACCGTGCGAGAGTCCAGCTCCTGGCCTTCCGTCNCGGCGGCGGTGGTGCCGGGGACGCGGTCTCCGTTGGTGTCGAGCACGTTGACGGTGGAGCCGTCGGTGCCGGTACCGGTGAACGTGACCGTGCGAGAGTCCAGCTCCTGGCCTTCGGTCGGGCTCGTGACCGAGAAGGTCTGTGCGGGCACGGCGGCCGGGAGCGTGAAGTTCACGGTCTCTTCGCCGCGGCCTGCGCCGCCGGTGATCTGGTTGACGTTGACCGTCTGGGCGACGGCTGCGTCGTCAGCGTAGGTGCCGGTGGTGGTCCACTGGCCGTTGGTGACAGCGGCGGCGGTGGTGCCGGGGACGCGGTCTCCGTTGGTGTCGAGCACGTTGACGGTGGAGCCGTCGGTGCCGGTACCGGTGAACGTGACCGTGCGAGAGTCGCGGTCTCCGTTGGTGTCGAGCACGTTGACGGTGGAGCCGTCGGTGCCGGTACCGGTGAACGTGACCGTGCGAGAGTCCAGCTCCTGGCCTTCCGTCGGGCTCGTGACCGAGAAGACGGGGGCCACGGCCGGGAGGGAGAAGTCGACGGGGACTTGCGGAATGCCACTGCCGCCGAACAGACCACCGACCTTGATGTTCTGGGCGACGGTTGCGTCGTCCGCGTACGTCGGGAGCTGGACGCTGTAGTCGATGGGCTGGCCGAAGCTGCCGCCGACGTTGGTCCGAGCGAGCGGGGTGGTGCCGTCCGCGGCGTAGACGATGACGGTCGAGCCGCCGAACACGGAACCGGTGACGGTGACCGTGCGGGAGTCGACGGTGGAGTTCTGAGCAGGCGCGGTGACCGTGAGGCCGGCTTCGGCAGCGGAGGCCGGTGCTGCGGTGAGCACCGCGCCGCCGAGGGCAAGAGCGATGGCGGCGGGCACGGCGAGTGCCTTCCGCCAGGACAGGTGTCGTGACAAGAGCATTCCTTGGGTTCGAGGATGGGGCTGGGGCGTCCGGCAGGACTTCCGCCTGCGACTGTGCAGGGCGTCCGTCTTCATGGACGGGTGATACGACCGGACCGGGCGTCCGTCGGATGTCGGTCGCCCTGCGGGAGAAGCTAACAGTCTCCAGAGCACTGTCGGCCCTTTAGCGGAAATCGGCTGATCGACAAAAATGCCTGGTCAGCGTACCGCTACGCGGGTGTAGCGCGGGGATCGGTGGCCACTTCGGCGGAATGTCGGGGTTGTCGATCGTGTCAGCGGTTCCACTGCTCACCATTCCCGCCGGGCGCATCGGCCGCACCATTCATAGCAGCGGAAGTCCAGGCTTGCCCTGGGCCGAATCCGCTGCTACAGCCCCCCCCCCGTGCTACCCGACATTGTGCGGTTACCCAGCCCCCACGGACCCCGTCCCCGTAGGCTGGAAACCGTGGCGCGAAGCATTTACATCATCTCTGCCGAAGGACACTCCGGGAAGTCGACGGTGGCCCTCGGGGTCCTCGACACCCTGAGTCATCAGATCGAGCGGATCGGGGTGTTCCGGCCCATCGCGCGCTCGACGACGAAACCCGACTACGTGCTGCAGCTGTTGCTCGAGCACGACGGCGTCGACCTCTCCTACGAGGACTGCATCGGCGTCAGCTACGACGACGTGCACGCCGACCCGGAGGCGGCGCTCTCGCGGATCGTCCAGCGCTACAAGCACGTCGAGGCCCAGTGCGACGCGGTCGTCATCCTCGGCTCGGATTACACCGATGTCGGCAGCCCGACGGAGCTCGGCTACAACGCCCGGATCGCCACGAACCTCGGTGCGCCCGTCCTCCTCGTGCTCGGCGGCCGCGCCGGCCAGGGTTCGGGGGAGCAGCTCGGGCAGTCGCTCGCGCGCACGCCCGACGACATGCGCAACATCGCGGAGCTCGCCCTCGGCGAGCTGGCCGACGCCCACGCCCAGCTGCTGGCCGTCGTCGCGAACCGCGCCGACCCCGAGAAGCTGCTGGAGATCACGGCGGCGATCAGTGATGCGATCCACCCGAACGGTTCCTCGGGTGCGTCCGTCGTCGCTCCGGCGGGCCACGCGGCCGGCGCCGCGATGGTGCCCGTCTGGGCCATCCCGGAGGACACCTTCCTCATCGCGCCGACGATGGACAGCATCCTCGAGGCCGTCGACGGCACCCTCGTGAAGGGCAGCGCCGAACTCCTCACCCGTGAGGCGCTCGGCGTCGTCGTGGCCGGTATGTCGATGGTCAACGTGCTGCCGCGGCTGACGGAGGGCGCGGTCATCGTGATCCCCGCCGACCGCACCGAGGTCCTGCTCGCCGCGCTCATGGCGAACGCCTCCGACACCTTCCCGTCGATCGCCGGCATCGTCCTGAACGGCGGGTTCCCGCTGCCCGAGGCCGTCGAGGAGCTCATCTCTGGCCTCGGCGAGATCCCGCCGATCGTCAGCACCGACCTCGGCACGTACGACACGGCGGTCCGGGTCATGAACACCCGCGGTCGCCTCGCCGCCGACTCGCAGCGCAAGTACGACACCGCGCTCGCGCTGTTCGAACAGAACGTCGACGCTCCGCTGCTGCTCGAGCTGCTCAACGTCGCACGAGCCGACGTCGTCACGCCACTCATGTTCGAGTACGGGTTGTTGGAGCGGGCCCGGTCGATCCGGAAGCACATCGTCCTGCCTGAGGGCGACGACGACCGCATCCTCCGTGCCGCCGGCACGCTGCTCGCCCGCGAGGTCGCCGACCTCACCATCCTCGGTGAGGAGATCGAGGTCCGGTCGCGGGCGATCGAGCTCGGCATCGACCTCAGCAAGGCGACGATCGTCAGCCCCTTCGACGCGGTCCTGCGATTCAAGTTCGCGCAGGAGTACGCACGCCTGCGGGCCCACAAGGGCGTCACGATCGACATGGCGAACGACGCCGTCACCGACGTCTCGTACTTCGGCACGATGATGGTGCACCTCGGCCTCGCCGACGGCATGGTCTCGGGTGCCGCCCACACGACGGCGCACACCATCCGCCCGTCGTTCGAGATCATCAAGACGAAGCCCGGCGTCTCCGTCGTGTCGAGTGTGTTCCTCATGGCGCTCGCCGACCGCGTGCTCGTCTACGGCGACTGCGCGGTCAACCCCGACCCGACGGACGCTCAGCTGGCCGACATCGCGATCTCCTCGGCCGAGACGGCCGAGCAGTTCGGGATCGAGCAGCGGATCGCGATGCTGTCGTACTCCACGGGAGACTCCGGTGCGGGCGCCGACGTCGAGAAGGTCCGGTCGGCCACCCGCCAGGTCCGTGAGCGTCGCCCCGACCTCCTCGTCGAGGGGCCGATCCAGTACGACGCCGCCGCCGACGCCGCGGTCGCCGCGACGAAGATGCCCGACTCGCAGGTCGCCGGCCGCGCGACGGTGTTCATCTTCCCCGACCTCAACACCGGCAACAACACGTACAAGGCGGTGCAGCGTTCGGCCGGTGCCGTCGCCATCGGGCCGGTACTGCAGGGGTTGAACAAGCCGATCAACGACCTGTCGCGCGGCGCCCTCGTGCAGGACATCGTCAACACGGTCGCCATCACCGCCATCCAGGCGCAAGAGCAGGAATAGGTCCACACGCACATGCCCACCGTCCTCGTCGTGAACTCCGGTTCCTCGTCGTTCAAGTACCAGCTCATCGATGTCGAGACGGAGCGGACGCTCGCCAGCGGGCTCGTCGAACGCATCGGCGACGCGACGGGCGCGGCCGAGCACCGCGCGATGACGTATGAGGACACGAGCTCGGGCGAGACGGGCGACGACGCGACGCCGATCGAGGAGCGGTGGATCATCGAGCGGGCGATCCCCGACCACACGGCCGGGTTCCGCGTCATGCTCGACGCCTTCGCCGAGCACGGTCCGTCGCTCCAGGAGCACGCGCCGATCGCGGTCGGGCATCGGGTGGTGCACGGTGGCAAGCGCTTCTTCGAACCGACCGTCGTCACGGATCTCGTGAAGATCAACATCGAGGACATCTCGGAACTCGCCCCGCTGCACAACCCCGCGAACCTGCAGGGCATCACGGCCGCGCAGGCGGCGTTCCCGGACGTGCCGCACGTGGCCGTGTTCGACACCGCGTTCCACCAGACGATCCCGGCGGCGGCGTACACCTACGCGATCGACGCGGAGCTCGCGGCGAAGCACCGGGTGCGTCGGTACGGGTTCCACGGCACCTCGCACAAGTTCGTGTCGGAGGCGGCGGCCGCCTATCTCGAGCGCCCGCTGGGGGAGCTGAAGCAGATCGTCTTCCACCTCGGCAACGGGGCGTCGGCGTGCGCCGTCGATGGCGGCCGTTCGGTCGACACGTCGATGGGCATGACCCCGCTCGAAGGCCTCGTGATGGGCACGCGCTCGGGCGACATCGACCCGGCGGTGCTGTTCCACCTCCACCGGAAGGCGGGGCTCGGCTTCGACGAACTCGACACCCTGCTCAACCGTCGCAGCGGCTTGCTCGGCCTGTCGGGCACGGGCGACATGCGCGACGTGACGGATGCGGCGTCGAACGGTGACGAGGCGGCGCAGCTCGCGCTCGACGTGACCGTCCACCGCCTGCGGCACTACCTGGGTGCGTACCTCGCGGTGCTCGGTGGTCTCGATGTCGTCGTGTTCACGGCCGGCGTCGGCGAGAACGCGCCGCAGATCCGTGCCGGTGCGGTGCAGGGGCTCGAGGGGCTCGGCATCGTCCTCGACGAGGAGCGCAACGCGGAGCGTGCGCGTGGCATCCGGGTCATCTCGACGGACGATTCGCCGGTGACGGTGCTCGTCGTCCCGACGAACGAGGAACTCGAGATCGCCCGCCAGACGGTCGCCGCCCTGGCCTAGCGACCCCCGGTCCCTGAGCTTGTCGAAGGGCTCCACGACCCCATGCGGTCCCTGAGCTTGTCGAGGGGCGCTGCTGTCCTGGACGCGACCTCTGGTCCCTGAACCTGTCGAAGGGGTTCGACGTCCGGATTCCCGCACCCTCCTCGAGGCCTCGCGCAAAAATCAGTGGTTCCCCTAATTCAGTTTCGCTGTGAGTTCCCTTAGTGTCAGAGAACCAACAGGTGCATCGCGCCTATCGGACCCCTAAACGAAGGTTCTCCTCTCAGTGAAAATCACGACGTCACGCCGCATTGCGGCTCTCGCCACCGGCTTCGCAGTTGTCGCCGGATCCACCCTCCTCGTCGCGGGCTCTGCCTCTGCGTTCGACTACCAGGTGACCCCGGACGAGCTCCAGGGCAGCATCGACCCCGCTACCGCCACCGGCTGGTACGAGGCCCTCCCGGCCGACCAGGTTGGCGCGCCTGCCGAGATCACCGACGCTGGGCTCGTGCTCACCGGCGACTCGCAGATCATGTACGCGTACGACGCTCCGGAGCCCGCCACGATCTCGTTCCAGACGCTCTTGACGTCCGCGAACTTCGTCTCGTCGCTCAATGCTGCGTACTTCCAGGTTCAGGTCCGTGTCATTCCGGGTGACGTGGACTCGACCACGACCGTGAGCGCTTCGCTCGCGGGCCCGGCGAACATCCCCGGACCGCCGTGGCAGGCGAGCACGGATGACCTGCCGGGCATCCCCGCGAACACGCCCGTTTCGATCGAAGAGATCAGCGCCGCGATCGGCAACGACTACGAGATCCTCGGGTTCGGTGTGAAGGCCACTGCTGGCAGCGACGACGTCGTCCAGTCGATCACCTACCTCAACGACACGTACTCCTTCGTGGCTCCCGTCGCTGCAGTCCCGAGCGTGCAGGTCACCCCGGACACGATCTTCTTCTCCGACGTGCGTCCCGGTGGCGCCGGCTTCGGTGTGACGGCTGCTGGCTTCACGCCTGGCGACACCCTGTCGATCGCTGTGACGGACCCGAACGGTGAGATCTTCGGTTCGGCCGACGGTGCCAACACGGTCATCGCCGACGAGAACGGTGGCTTCGTCGCCGAGGGTCTGACCCTCGAGGGTGAAGGCATCCAGGTCGGTACCTACACCTTCTCGGTGACGGACACGGCTGGTCGGGTCGCTGCCGACTCGATCGCCGTCATCGCTGACCCGGTCGCTGCTGGTGCTCCGGTCGTTCCGACGCTGGCTGACACCGGTTCGGACTCGGGTGTCCTCGTCGGTGGCGCTGCCGCGCTGCTGCTCCTCGGTGCTGCCGGCATGCTGGTCGCTGCTGCTCGCCGCAAGGGCGCGCAGGTCGCGGCCTAGTCACCGCCTCGTCTCATCCTGCGAAGCCCCGTCATCGACTCCGGTCGACGGCGGGGCTTCGTGCTGCCCCGGGCCCTCCCCGGTCCCTGAGCCTGTCGAAGGGTTGCACGATCATCCCGGTCCCGGGGCATGCCGAAGGGGCCGGCGTCTGGGCGAGGTGTGGCGGGCGGAGTGCAGCTCCGTTGCTGCCTTCCGCCCTGCCGCATCGACCGCGATCGAAGTGGATCGGGTGATGCAACCGGCCGTTCGCGCATTCGGGTGACGAAAACGACCGGAACAGATGCTTCGGAGCAATCGGCAGACCGGATTGGAAGATCACGCAATGCGTCGACGGGCCGTCGGTCGGCATGGTGAGACCCGCCGGTCGCATGATGCTCCCGGCGGGTCTCAGAGCGGCGGTAGCGCCTCCTCGGTCAGGCCGTGCGGCGCCGGAACAGGATAGTCACGGCTCCACCGATGAGGAGGAGCACAGCGGCGAGTCCGGCGAAGGTTGCCGTCTCGACACCGGTGTTCGCGAGGGAACCGTTCCCACCGACGGTGGACCCCACGGGAGTGACCGTGGTACCACCGCCAGCCGGCGGGGTGACCGGTGCCGCGATCGCGACCGCGAAGTCGGTCGGCGCGGAGAACGGCGAGGTGCTCTCCGGGACCACACCGCTGGCGCTGGCGGCCCGTGTGGCCGAGGCCGAGACGCTGTACGCGCCGTCGGCGAGTTCGACCGCGAGGGAGAACGTGCCGTCGGCCTGGACCGTCGTGGTCAGCGTGGCCGGAACCGCAACCGCAGCGGCGGACACGTCGGACTCGTCCAGAGCGGCCGTCTCGGCTGCTGTGGCGTCATCAGTGGCGGGGGTGATCACGATGGTGATGGTCTCGCCCGCGTCGCCGGTGCCGCTGATGGTGGTCGTGGGCGTGGTCACGACCGCGTCGGCGGCGGGCGCGACGATCGTCGGCGTGTTGGCGAGGCAGTCCAGCGTGACCGTCTTCGCGTCGAGGACGACCGGTTGGCCGGCGGCGTCCTCGGTGACGACCTGCACGACGGTCTCGAGGTCCTCGGTCAGCGACCAGGATCGGACCCTGGTGTCGCCCTCGACGACGGTGCCGCTCTCCACGACGGTGTCGCCGTCGAGGAAGGCGTACGGTGCGTCGGAGGTGCCGAGCGAGTTGTCGAAGGTGTACTCGACGCCGGGGATGGTGGGCACGAGGATGCCGCCCGTCGGGATCTCGCACGATGCGTCGCTGACGGCGCCGGTCGGTGCCGGGCCCGGTTCGCAGTCGAGGTCGAAGGTGGAGCTGGCGAGGACGACCGGGTCGCCGGCCGCGTCGACGGACCGGATCGCGGAGGTGCCGCTCTCGTTCGGGGTGAGGGATGCGGCGTAGCTTCGCGTCTCGCCGGCGGCGAGGGTGCCGCTTTCGACGACGGTGTCGTTCTTCACGAACTCGTAGTCGGCAGGACCGACGCCGGCGGAGTTGTCGAAGGTCCAGAGGAACCCGGGGGAGGGCGGGATGATGCCGCCGGAGGGGAGCAGGCAGCTGGCCTCGCCGATGGTCGCGACCGCCGCTGGGCTGGCGTTGGGTGTGCAGTTCGCGGTCTGGACGGCGCCGGCGATGACGCCCCCGGTGACGTCGATGACCTGGAGTGGTGTCGACGCGTCCTCGAGGACGGGGATGACGTAGTCGTCGCTCTCGCCGGGGGCGAGCGTGACGTTGTCGAAGAGGACGGTGCCGTAGTCCTGGACGATCTTGTAGGTGAGGTCGGTGGCGTCGTCGGCTGCGTTGCTGACGGTGATGCTCACGGTCGCGGCTGCGGGGACGGTGCAGTCGGGTGCGGCGATGGTTGCGGATGCTGGGAGGGCTTGGGCGGGGATGCCGGTGAAGACGACACCCGCGGCGCTGAGGGCGATGACGCCCAGTGCTGCGAGTGATCGTGAGAGCGGTGACGTCATTGTGCGATTGCTCCTTCGTTGGATGCGCAAAGCTGCGTGATTCGAGTTCGGAGCCGGGACACAGGTGGATTGGATGGAATCTGCAGGAATGTCGCGGTCCGTGTCCAGGAGGAATGCGCAGGAGGCCGCCCGCATGTCGGATGGTGATCGTCGGGCGATCGGAGGGCACCGGAGCGGGATCTGTGCGCTGACCGCATGTGCAACATCGGGGGTCGCCGATGTCAGGCGACCCGCAGCCGCGGCTTACCGCCCCGCCGCGGAATGCGGTGGGGATCGACGTGGGCAGGCGGGATGAACCAGGGCACGTGATCGCGCACGGTGACCTCCCATCCGTCGTTGTGGATGCGATGGTGATGGAATCCGCAGAGCAGGATGCCGTTGCTGAGGTCGGTCGGTCCGCCGCGGGACCACCACTGCAGATGATGTGCTTCGGTGTACGACGGTGGATGGGTGCAGCCGGTCCAGGCGCAGCCGCCGTCGCGTTCGGCCAGTGCGACCTTCTGTGCCTTGCTGAACAGCCGCGTGCCGACGCCGAGGTCGAGGACCTGGGACGGCCCGCCGAGCACCATGGGGATGATGCGGCCGTCCGCGGCCATGCGGCGGGCGGTTGCGGCGGTGATGGGCTCGGAGACCCCGTCGATGAAGGCCTTGCCGTCGGACCAGGGGCTGTCGTCGACGAGGTCTTCGTCGTCCATGCGGATGATGAGGGAGACCGGCGCGAGTTCCGTGACCGCTGCCTCGCAGCCGGCTGCGTGGCGGAACACCTCCACGAGGGCTTCGACGCGTCGTTCATCCATGGTGCGGGTGTCGGGCATCTCTGCGGCCGGGACGTAGGCGTCGTCGAACGGGTCCGCCGACGGCTGCACTGCACTCGGGTCTTCCGTGCCGGCCTCGTTCGCGGTCTGATCGGTGAACCGGACCTGCCGGAGGTGTTTGCCGACGACGGCGTCCATGGTGGCGCGGACCCACCCTGCGGCCTCAGGAGCGAGGAACACGCGAAGCTCGATCATGCCGTCCGGGAGCTCCCGCAGGGTGCAGCGCTGCTGCCGGCGGAGGGTGATCTCGCGGGGCACGGGGCCGTCCTGGTCGAGGCTCGTGCGGACGAGCCTCGCGAGGCTGTTGACCTCGGCGAGCGGTGCGCCGTCGCAGTGCTCGATGCCTGCGCACACGGCGCGGTGCACCCGGTCGGCGTCGACAGCCGAGCTGACGAGCCGCAGTTCGCGGAGGAGCGCGCCTGCGCCGTCGATACTCAGGGCAGAGCGGACAAGACGCGGCTGGTCTGTCGGATCGACAGCCTCGTGGTCGACGGTGCAGGTCGGTGAATCGGTCGCGGACAGCTGTTCGCAGGCGTTGGCGCCGGCGACGGCGGACCGGGGCTCGATGGCGGCGGCGATCTCGGGGCGGTCGCATTCGATCACGTCGCCGGTGAGGGCACGCTTCGGGGTGATGGCCTGGGCGACCGAGGTGATCGTGGCGGCGCGTCCGCGAGGGATGCGCCAACGTTCGGAGAGCATGACCGCGGGGGATGCGTATCCATGGCTGCGTGCCAGAGGATCGTGACCGACGATGCCGGACCGGGAACGCTCAGCGACTGATCCCATCACCCGCGCTGCCAGCACCTCCACCACGTGCTGCACTGCACCGAGTTGGTCGAGGACGCGGACCACGCCGGCGTCATTCATGCCGGCGAGTTGCTCGATGGCGTCGTCGCCTGGGCGGATCGGGTCGAGCGCCCCGGACCAGGTGCGGAGGAGGTCCGACATCGTCTCGCTCAGCGCACCCATCGGGTCGGCCGAGACCGGGCCGAGGGGGACGCGTGGGCTGCTGGACATGGATTCATCCAAACATGAGCCACTGACATTCGAGTCTCCGCGGAATTCTCTGCTGACCTGGCCCTTTTAAGCAACGTTTGTCGCCTCCGTGTCGTGGTGCGAGGCCGATCGGGCGCATTCCGCCGACGCCGAGAGGAGCACGGGCCGCTCGCCTACACTCGAGGGGT
This sequence comes from Plantibacter sp. Leaf314, assembly GCF_001423185.1. Classification (NCBI taxonomy): domain Bacteria; kingdom Bacillati; phylum Actinomycetota; class Actinomycetes; order Micrococcales; family Microbacteriaceae; genus Plantibacter; species Plantibacter sp. Leaf314. The sequence goes on from NZ_LMOB01000003.1 coordinate 399,773, forward strand.
GCGCCCATTGACCGCTCGCGAGCAAGACCTGCTCCTCGCCCTGATCGCTCGTGGCTCGGCGGTCGGATCCGACGCGTCCATCGCCCAGTCGGACCGGGAGCGGTGGGCGGGGCAGGTCGCCGCGGCCAGAGTGCACGGCACCTGCGGGTGCGGCAGTTGCCCCTCGATCGAACTGGCGCCGAGCGACGAGGCCGACAGTGCGGGCCCGAGCCGCAGGACGGTGCTCGAGGCGAGCACCGACGACGCGTTCCTGCTGCTGTTCATCGACGACGATCGCCCGACATACCTGGAGCTGGCCCCCATCGGAGGCGACACGATCACCGAGTTCCCGCTGGTGGCCGACGTCGCCTTTTGAGAGGCTTCGGCAGGCTTGCCGGCTTCAGTCCCGCGTGCCGAACAACCCGTCCCCGTGCTTCATGAGGACCGCGTAGGCGTCGGCATAGTTGTCGGGGAGTGGAGCGCCGGGCTCGTACTTCGCGAGGAGGATGCCGATGAGGCCGAGCGCCGGTGGCGTCAGCGGACGCTTGCGGTCCTTCTCCCGATCGGTGCGTGCGTTCGCTTCGGGGTTCGGCGGCACGTAGGCGGGCGTCACCGTCGGCCACAGGACGGGCTGCCGCGGCGTCGTGAGATTGACGGCGTTGAAGATGCTCGTGGCGGTCCGGTCGCGTTCGGTCAGCGGGTCGAGGCCGTGCAGCTCGGCGAGCGTCTTCATGAGAGAGCCGTGGTGCATCTCGTCGTTGATGACGCTGCCGGCCTTCGTGTACGCCGAGACGACGATGGTGGGCACTCGGAGGCCCAATCGGTCGAAGCCGAACCCCATCTCGCCGGCCTCGGGCTCGCCGGACGGCGGCGTCGCCTTGGGCGGGGCGACGTGGTCGTAGATCCCGCCGTGTTCATCGAAGGTGACGAGCAGGACGGTGTTCATCGCGTTCGAACCGGTGGTCGACGCCCCGTCTTTGACCGCCGTGTAGACCTCGCCGAGCAGTTGCTCGCCGGCACGCATGTCGGAGTAGGCGGAGTCGAGTTCCGGATCGGCGTCGTTCCGGCCAGGGTTGTCGGGCCGCACCACCGGCGGGTGCATGTCGTTGTGGTCGAACACCATGCGCGGCTCGACGAACGCGTAGTCGGGCAGGTCGCCGTTCGCCGCGTCCTCGTGGAACTGCTCCATGCTGCGGAAGTTGCTCTTCCAGTACTGCTCGATCGACGGGGCACTGAGCAGGCCGGTGAGCGAGACGACCTGCTGCGCGTCGTAGTAGACCCGCCACGTCTTGCCGGCCTCCTCGAGCCGGTTGAACACGGTCGGGACGGCGGGGGCGCTCAACCATTTGCCGATGCCGTCGCCCTCGATGTTCGTGACGTAGCCGTGCGACGTGCTCGCGTGGAAGAAGGAGCGGTTGCAGAACGTCTGCGACGGGACCGCCGCGTACCAGTGGTCGTAGACGCCGAAGTTCTTGGCGAGCGTGGAGAGCACCGGCAGCATCTCGGGGGAGAAGCCGCCCATCACCACCGCGTACTCCTCGGGCGTGGGTTTCCGGCCGCGCGCCAGGGTGGAGTTGACGATGTAGTCCTTCACGAAGCCGTCGTTCGTGGGCGCCGAGGTGTCGGCCGGGAGGTTCCACGGTGACTGCAGCGGGTTGCGGAGGTCGCCGTTGCTCTCGGGATCGATCGTGCCGAACAGCTGGGTGTTGACGTGTGGGTAGAACTCGCCCGGGTCCGGGTCGGGCTGCGCCATGATCTGATCCGTCGGCCCGTTGTAGACGTGGGCCGGGACCGCTTCACCCGCCTCGCCGGGATTGCTGTAGTCGCCCTGCGCGAGGCCGTCGAAGGTCTGTCCGGCCGGCTCACCACCCGCGGGGTAGAGCCGGCCGAGCATGTGGTCGAAGGAGCGGTTCTCGAACATCACGACCACCACATGGTCGAACCCCGGTTCGTTGCGCTTTGGGAGCGGGGTGAAGCCGTAATCCTCCTGCGGGTTGGCGGCTGTCGCGGCCGCGATGCCCCCGGCGACCGTACCGCCCGCCGCGAGGCCGGCGACGCCGAAGCCTGCCGCGCGAAAGAAGTCACGGCGGGACGCGGGGCGTTTGCGGCTCGACGTGACGGCTTCGTCGCCGGTTGCTTCCCCTGCTGCGTCCGCGGTGCCTCGCTCGCCACCCTGTTCCATCACGTCGACCTCCCCGTTGGCGAACGGCTACGCCCGATGAACGTGACGATCGCGTTCTGGACAGCGTAGACGCGGACCGCTCACCAGGGGCAGCGGAGCAGGAGGTATGTCCCGATCGACGACGAAGCCGGCGTCACGCCCGCTGGTACTCGTGCACTCGCGCGCCGAAGAACGAGGACATCGCACCGACGCCGTTGAGGAATCGGTTGAACGAACGGGCGTGGAGCCCGCGGACGCGGACGAGGTCGACGAGGCCGAACGCGAGCCCACTAGCCGCGAGGTAGCCACCCTGCGCGAATGTCAGTGCAGCTCCGCGCTTCGTCACACCGATCCGTGCCAGGACCACGCCGTTCCGGAACGCCCGGCGGGACACCCATCGGAACGTCATCCGGTCGAGCGGAACCGGTTCGAACACCTCTGCCTGTTGGCAGTACTCGATGCCCACGCCCTCGCGGATCAGGTCGGCGAACAAGCGTGCGTCGCTGCCCCCGGTGGACGAGAATGATCGATCGAAGCGCGGCGCCCCTGCCCGCTGCCAATCCGCCCACTTGAGCAAGGTGTTGTTGGTCGCGGCGGCGGTCAGGCGCTCGCCGTCCCGATGTCCCGCACGTTGCATGAACCCGCCGCGAGTGATCCAGCGAGGGGTGTTCTCGGGGAAGATCGAGATGACCGGGCCGGTCACCACGCCTGCTGTCGATCGCTGGGCAGCATCGGCCAGATCGGTGTACCACCCGGCTCCGACGAACTCGTCGTCGTCGACGAAGATGATCGCGTCGTACGAACCATCAGCGTCCAGGAACACGTCGAGTGAGCGGTTCCGCGCCTCGGCGATACCGGGCTGAGACTCGAGGACGTACCGAACCGACGGGAAGGACTCCACCGTGGCCTCGGCCGAACCCGCCGGGTCGTTGTCGACGACCAGGATGTCCATCGTGTGTTCCGAGGCGTTGGCCGGGTCCAGCAGCGATTCGAGGAGGGTCCTGAGATCATCGGGTCTGCGGAAGCTGGCGATGGCGACAAGGGAGTGCATGAGCGGTCCTAGCGTTTCGTCGGGCCGGAGAGCGTGATGCCAGACCACAGGTCGGATGGGAAGGCGTCGATGAGTGGCTGTGCGTCCCACTCGATGGGGTCTGGGGTCTGTGCCAGCGCACCCTGCAGATCGCGGGCGATCGGGAACGAGTTCCGTCCCGTTCCGCCGTAGTAGTCCTCATACTTGAACATCGACTCGGCGGTGGGGGCGATGAGCGTCGCCGGGATGCCGAGACTCTCCGCGACGACCAGACCGTGCAACGAGGAGCCGACGACCCGCTCGCTCCGAGCGATGCGCTCGAGAATGGACACGAGGTCACCCGTGGGGTCGATGGTTTCCGGGTGCGCGGCCCATGCCGGGTGGTCGTGCAGGTTCGGCACGATCGTCAACGAGTGCTGCTTCTGCTCGGAGATGGAAGGCAGATGGTCGAACACGCGTGGGACCAGAAGGCCTGGATCGCCGAACACGCGTGTCGGCTGCAGGCCGCGGGCCTCGAGGAAATCGAACGTCTTCGGTCCTCGGACGGCTCTGATGTCGAGCCGATCGAAGGTGTGCTTGGACTCCGGCATCTTGCCGTTGACGCCGCTGCCCCAGATCGTGTCGCCGGCGTGCGCGAAGTGCAGGATGGAGCCGACCGCCACCAGACGATGGGGTGTCGCAGAAAGGGTGGCCAGCGCGGTCGGATCCGCGACCGACTGTTCCAGCAGCCGCTTCACGATGACCGGCCCGAGGAGATCGCCGAAGTTGTTCCGACGTCGCCCGAACGGGAGACGTGAACCGATTCTGCCCGAGAACCTCGGGACGAACGGGTTCCAGTGTTCGACTGCGACGCCGTAGACGTTCTCCGTCACCATGTGCTGACCTCCCGGTACACGTTCGCGTGGGATCGGGCGATCGACGTCCAGTCGCGAGACGTCATGTCGACATCGCCTTCGAGACCGTCCGCCGGGAGTTCGGCGACGGCAGCGGACAGTGCGTCACTCGTGAGCTCACCCTCGAAGAGCTTGACGAAGCTGCTGCCGAACTCGGTCCGCAGGTCGTGCGTGATCGGATTCGACGGGATCAGCACGGGGGTGTTGAGCGACAACGCGAGGAGCACAGCACCGCTGTTGTGCATGTTCTTGTACGGGAGGACGACCAGTCTGGCTCTGGCGATGGCTGCGGCCAGCTCCGTGTCGGGCACGTAGCGGAAGTCCGGCTCGATACGGGGATTCGCGTCGATCAGTTGTTGCAGGACTGCGGAGATGCCCGATGGGTCGGGTTTCCCGAGGATACGGAGGCGGTGGTCGGCGAGGTCATCGGCATGCGAGAACGCGGCGGCGAGCGTGTCGACGCCCTTGTACGAGCGGACGAGTCCGAAGTACAGGAGTTCCGGTCCGTGCTCCGGTGCGTGCTCCGGAACCAGATACCAGTCGCGGTAGTGACCGTGTGGAATGACGTACTGCCGCGAGCCCACCGGCAGCGGCGTGTGTGCGTTCATCGTGATCCAGGCGGTCGTCGACCGGTCGAACGCCTTCAGGATGAGTTGCTCGCCGGGCCAACCCGACTCGTGCGGGGCGAGATTGTGCGCGGTCCGCACGATGCGCGTGCGGCTGAAGCGCAGTTTGGCGAGCAGGAGCACGCTGAGCAGCAGGGACGTCGCACGCCGCAGCCGGCTCGGCCCGCGCGTGACCGCCTCCGGCCAATGGATGTGGAACACGTCGTACCGTGTCGTCAGTGCCCGAGGCCAGGAGAAGAACTCGACGGTCACGGACGGGTCCGCTCGCAGAGCATCGACCAACATGGTGACGAACGGGTTGATCTTGGTGGCGGACTCACGCACTGACAGCATCACTGTCGTGGCCCGCGGGGCCGTCGTTCCGGAGGGATTCGGCACGTCTCGGGCTGCAGCGGCGTCGGCCGGACGCTCCTTCCTGCTATCGCGCAAGTTGGTACGAGCCCTTCGTCACGATGCGCGCATCGACGCGGGGCGAGCTGCCGATCAGACCGAACAGGGTCGCGGCCAGCACCGCGATGAGGAGATACAGCACGAGACCCTGAGGGAAGAGGAAGATCCGCCACATCTCCGCCAGCCCGTACGCCACGACCGCGCCGGCGACGATGACCAGCGAGCGGAAGCGGGATGCGTAGCCCGCGAGGGCACTGGCGAGGAACACGGTCGCGAGGACATAGAACAACCCCCACCATCCGTAGTCGGCGTACGTGTCTGCAAACGCAGAGTTCGTCGTCAGGTTCGGAGCGACCTGCACGAAGTTGTCGAAGGATCCGAACGAGCCGAAGCGCTCCGGACGCAGGAACGTCGGCACGACGATTGCCGCTGCGGACACGACGTCGACGGATTTGGTGAAACCGCCGTTCGCGATCCCGTCCGCGACGCCGAGCGACGCTTGGAACGGTGCCCCCAGGTAGGCGGCCACCTGGTAGAAGTTCATGGACACCGGGTCCGTGATCCCGAGATTCTCGTAGAACCCGGCGTTGCGGTAGTAGTTGAATGCGACGAGCGCACCGAAGATCGCGGCGCCGGCGAGCGCGAGCGGTACTGCCTTGAACTTGATGTCACGTCGCAGCGTGATCACGATGAAGATCAAGACGACGACGGCCATGATGAAGGACAGCCGACTCGAGAACAGTGCACTCATGACGAGGAGGAGGACGTTCCAGATGGCCAGACTCGCCCTCCCGTGCCTGAACCGCCACACGTAGAGGGCGACCGGCGCAGCGATGGCGGCGGTGTATCGCAAGGTCGCGATGCCCGCGGATCCCCCGATGGATTCCTTCAACTGGTTCCCCTGCGTGGCGGAAAGCGCGTCGAAGATGTTGGTCTGCTGCTGGACCAGGTAGACGGAGTAGAGGACTCCGATGGTGGCGAAGACGGTGAGCGTCAACGAGAAGCGCCGGTCGAACCGCTCGGTGCTGGCGGCTTCGACGAGTCGCTCGCTCGGTCCGGCCATGACACCGAGGCGGAACCCGATCCACACCAGGGTGGCGGCGACCAGGTAGAAGCAGCAGAGGAGCACCCAGCCCTCGAACGATCCCTCGGCTCGCTGATCGAATCCCCGAAGCTGGTTGGAGGTGCCGGGTACCGACCACACCAGAGCGCTCACGAAGACCGGGGCGAGCAGATAGAAGAGCGGGTTCGTGAGCAACCGTTTGATCACGCCGTTCTCCTTCCCGTCCCCGCCGGCAGGCGTCCCCGGCAACGCTACTGCACGGTCGTTGGACGCGCGGCCGGGGGCCGAGGTGCGAGGTAGTGTCGCGGTCATCGATTCCCTCCCGCGGTGAACTCGATCAGTTCGCGCGCCTTGCCGGCCCAGCCGGCCGCAGCAGCCGCGGCCATACCGTCGGTGTTCGGGCTGGAGGAACCGGTAGCTGCAAGCAGCGCTTCGGCCGCGGTTCGCGCGTGGCCATAGGAGATGATGCCGGTCCCGGGTTCGTCGACCAGGACGTCTGTCGCGCGCGTCACCACGGTCAGACCCGATGCCAGGTATTCGTAGAGCTTCATGGGGCTCCTCCCACGGTTCACGGGGGCGTCGGACAGCGGCAGGAGCCCCACACGAGCGCGCCGGAGAATCGCCGGGATGTCGTCATAGCTGATCGCACCGTGCAGGACGATGTTCTCGGGCAGGCGCTCCTCAGGAGATCGTCCAGGCCCGAAGACGTCGAAGGTCCAGCTCGGTGTCTCGACCGCCATCTCCCGGACGGCGTTCCAATCGAACCGGTCGTCGAGTGCACCGATGTAGACCGCGCGGTCCTGGCGGGGAACCTCGTCGAGCGCTGCGAACCGGTCGAGTTCCACGCCGTTCGGCAGCACCAGCGAGGGGGTGGCGGTCGGAACGTCGAGCGCCATGAGGACGGCGCCGGACGTCGCGACGACCCGGTCGGCGGCGAGGACGGCCGCGCGTTGGAATCGTGCTTTGACACCGCTCTCGTAGAGATCGGTCGGGCGGTAGACGACCGTCGTCACCAGGCGCCTGAGCACCCTCGACCAGAGGGTGGGCTGGTCGACGAACGCGAGGTCGATCCGGGAGGTGCCGAAGGCCTTCGTGAAGATCGGCGAGAACGAGAGCGGTGCGACACCAGCGGGGGCGAGCGTCCGCGGAACCAGGTGCATGACGCCATCCGCGTCCGTCGTGATTCCGCGACGCGAGGCCTCGTCGCGCGTCGCTTCCCCTCGCTTGAGGACTCGGTGGGCGAGGGACACCGGCGTGGAGAGGTGCAGGACCCGGTGACCGAGCCGGGACAGCTCCCGGGCCAGGTGGTGGCTGCCGACTCGGAATGCTCCCGAGGCGTCGGTGTGACTGACGAACGCGATGGTCAGGGGCTTCGTCATGACTGTTCCTTCAGCGTCCGGGACACGAGCTCGGCCGTGCGGTCCCAGCTGTAGGTAGCGGCGAGAGGAACCGCGCTGGGCCGTTCGGACAGGGCGCGCTCCATCGCTGCGGCCCACGCGACGTCGTCGTGTGCGTCACCGACCGGGAACCCCTGCCCGCTCGAGATCTCGGCGATCGACTCGCAGCCTTCCCAGAAGATCACCGGTGTGCCGCACGCGATGCTCTCGACCGCGGGGAGTCCGAACCCTTCGACGAGCGACGGGAAGACGGTCGCAACGGCGCCACGGTACAGCTCGGCGAGTTCCGGGTCCGACAGCCCGCTGCACACCTCGACCCGGTCGGCGACACCGAGCTCGGTCGCGCGACGCACCGCACCCTCGCGGTCGTTCATGACCACGACGAGTCTCGCGTCGGGAACGCGCGCCAGGGCCCGGAACACCACATCGACGTTCTTGTGCGCTCGCAGGTTCCCGACGTAGAGGAAGTAGGGGGCGCCGTGGGCTGCTGCCGGTGCGTCTCCTGGATGGAATGCCTCGGACAAGCCGTTGCCGGCGTTCACGACACGGACGCGGTCGTCGTCCACCCACTCCTCGATCGCGCGCTTCGACGTCTCGGAGACGGTGAGCACCAGGCGGTTGCGGCGGATGATCGGCCGCAGGACGGTCGAGTAGTGCGCGAGGTAGACGGCGCGGCGACCGGTGGTCGGGTGCAGGTGGATGAGGTCGTGCACCGTGACCACCTGCGGCGAACGCGCGAGGAATCCGTTGTAGCCGGGGGAGTAGATGGTCTCACCGGCCGGCGTGCGGCGCACCCGCAGGAAGTCCTGGGGGTCCGACGGCTTGCCGCCCACCTCGAGCGCCGACCACTCGACGCTCAGCCGTGGGAGTACTTCGGACGCATAGCGACCGATGCCGTGGACGCCGCTCCACCTGGTGTCGGCGAGGATCATGAGGCGACGGTCCGATCGGTACCACTGGCGGAGACGGGATGTCCGACCCAGTTCGTGAGCTTGGTGGCGAAGGCGGCCGATCCGAAGAGGGCGTTCACCCGGTCCTGCGCGGGTGCCATGTCGACGAGCAGTGCGCGTTCGACGGCCTCGCGGAGCGTCGCGTCGTCGAGCGTGTCGACGACCACCCCGCCGTCGATGGCGAGCACGCTCTCGGAAGCCCCGCCCTCGGACAGCACGAGTGCCGGCGTGCCGAGGGCCATCGCCTCGACCGGCATGATGCCGAAGTCCTCGATCGCCGCGAACACCAGGAGGGAAGCGGCCTCGTACAGTGCGAAGAGGAGCTCGTCACTCGGCCTCGTCATGATGATGACGGGCACCGAGGCGGCGTCTGCGAGGGCCTGCAACTCGGCGTGCTGCGGGCCGGCGCCCGCCAGGACGACCGGCAGCCCGGCCAGTTCCCCGGCTCGGATCGCGACGTCGAGACGCTTGTAGTCGACGAATCGCGAGGCGCCGAGGACGTAGTCCGTCGGGAGCGTCGAGAACAGGTAGGCGTCCGCGGTGCTCAACCGATCGGCCCACGAGGGGACGCTCTGCAGGTACTCGACGCGGACAGGCGGGTGGATGACCTCGGCCTCGACACCCCAAGACCGTTCCATCCGCTGCCGGATGTAGTCGCTGTTCGCGGCGAAGGTCGCCCCGTCCTGCGCGCGCTTGCGATCGACCCGACGCAGCGCCGGTGCGAGGGCGCGAGCGGCGAGGTTCCCACCACGGACGTCGAGTTCCGGCGCCCAGAGGTAGCGGGCCGGCGTGTGCACGTAGACGAAGCGCTCGGGGCCGTCGACGGGCTGTCGTCCTCCGGCATGATGCGCGAAGGCGTGCGAACTGATGAGGACGAAGTCGGCGTCCGAGACGTCGGTCCGAGCCCAGGTGAGGGGCATGAACGGCAAGGCTGCCGCTTTGCTCTTGCGGAGCGGGGTGCGTGCAAGCCAGGACTCACTGACTGTGTGGCCGGGGAAGCGGTCCGGGGCGTTGCTCCAGAGGCAGTGGATGTCGGCGTCGGGATAGGCGGCGGCCATCGCGTCGACGACGTTCTCCGAGCCACCGTGGCGTTCGATCCACTCGTGGACGATGAGACCCGCCATCAGTGGGCTTCCTTGCCGGGCGCGACGACCGCCCGGATCGTGCGCCACAGGATGATGACGTCGCCCGTGAGGGACCAGTTCTCGACGTAGTACAGGTCGAGACGGATCGCGTCCTCCCAGCTGAGCGCGGAACGGCCGCTGACCTGCCACAGGCCGGTCATGCCGGGTTGCACGATGAGGCGACGCTTGGCCGCCGAGTCGTAGAGCGCGACCTCGCCCTCACGCTGCGGGCGCGGGCCGACAAGGCTCATGTCGCCCCGGAACACGTTGATCAGCTGCGGGAACTCGTCGAGCGAGAACTTCCGCAGGGTCGCGCCGACGCGGGTCAGGCGGGGGTCGTTCTGCACCTTGAAGAGCGGGCGGTCGCTGGTGCCCTGCTGCTCGAGGAGCGCGGCGAGCTCGGCGTCGGCGTTCACCCGCATGGAGCGGAACTTGAGCATGTGGAACGGCTCGCCGTTCAGGCCGATCCGCTCCTGCCGGTAGAGGACCGGACCGGGGCTGGTGAACTTCACGAGGAGGGCGACCACCAGCAGGATGGGCGAGGCCACGAGGAGGATCGCACCGGAACCGAGGATGTCGAACGCACGCTTCGAGAACCGCTTCCGGCCCTCGTATCGCGGGGTCTCCACGTGGATGAGCGGCAGCCCGGCGACCGGTCGCGTGTGGATGCGTGGGCCACCGACGTCGGTCAGGCTCGGCGCGACGATGAGGTGCTGGCGTCCGGGCTCGAGGCTCCAGCTCAATTCGCGCACGCGCACCGGCGTCAGTTCGTCGGAGCTGGTGATGATGACCGTGTCCGCGCGCGTCACCGCGATCGCCTCGAGGACGGTGTCCACCGTGCCGGACACGGGGATGCCCGTGTCGCCGAGGGTTCCACCGATCTTGCCCGTCGGTACACACGCGCCGACCACCCGGTAGCCAGCATCGGTGTTGCGGGTCAGTTCCTTGGCGATGTGCTCGGCGGACTCGGCCGAGCCGACGAGGAGGACGAGGGATGCGTAGCGCCCGTGCGCGCGCTGCACCGACAGCCACTGCCGCCACATCCACCGCGAGAGGAGGAGGACGAGGATGCCGAGGGGGAACGCGAGGAGGAAGTAGCCGCGAGCAAGGTCGAGCTTCACCAGGAAGGCGATGATCGCGATGATGCCGAACAGCCGGATGCTCGCGTCGGCGATGAGCCGGTACTCCGCGTTGCCGCTGCCCACCACGCGGTACTCGCGGGTGCCGAAGATGCGAAGGGTGACGAGCCAGGCGACGATGAGCGTGATCGAGATGACCGTGTAGTTGACGACCACCCGGGCCATGTCGAAACCGACGGACGTCGTCTCCTGGTCGAAGTCGAACCAGAACAGCTGGGTGCCGAAGACGATCCAGATGAGGACGATCGCGTCGGTCACCGCGAGTCGGCGCGCGTAGACGCGTCGCCAATCGCGCGCGACAGGGCGAGCTGGGTCGGGGGCAGTGCTCGCGGGCGTCGTTGGCAGCGGCACGGAAGGCTGCGACAACATGCGGTCTCCGTGGTGGGACACGTAATTACTACGGGTGACGAGGGAAGAGCTTCGTGGTTCGATACGCGGATGTATCCATCCTGTTGCCGAGGATAGCGGTCGAGGTAGCCGACATCTGTCCTCCTTTTAGCGATTGGCCCCCAGCCGGGGTTCCTGAGCTACAACTGTAGGGAAAACCCTAACCCCAGGTGACGCCGCCGTCGGTCGATCGAAGCACGGTGTCGCCGACCCACAGCCAGGCCCCGGTGCCCGCGATCGCGAGGGCAGCAGGAGCGGTGACGTCCGCTCCCTCGGCACAACCGACCAGCGAGGCATTCTCGAACGGAGCGGGGGCACCGTTCGTCACGAGGGCACCCAGACCGTTGCAGCCCGGCACGCCACGCGCGACGAACATGAGGCGCTCGCCGTCGGTTGCCAGTCCGTGCACACCGGCGTACGGGGACGCGCCCCACGAGCCGGTGGCGGGATTCCACTCAGCCAGGACGGCTGCGCAGGCGGCGACCGTCCGCGTCGCCGTCGCGTCGATGACGTCGACGGATGGGCAGGGGAGCCCGACGCCCTGGCCCGCCACGACGACGGAGGTCTCGTCAGAAGTCAGGTAGCCGACCTCGGCCGCCAGCGCGGTGTCCGGCGCCCAGGAGTCACCGGCATCGGCGGAGGAGAAGCCCCCGACGGCGCAGGCGTCGCCCGTGGCACCGATGATCTCGAGTTCACCCTCGTCGCCGGTCGTCAGGGTGAGGACCTGCCGGAGGTCGAAGGTGCTCGTCGCCAGCGGCGCCCACGTCACGCCGGCGTCGACGCTCCGCTCGACGACCGCGGGCGTTGATGCGCAGGCGCCGGCCGTTGCACGCCACAGCGTCTGACCGTCGACGGTCGTGATGAACCGCTTGCCATCCGCCGCCGGTTCAGCCGTCGGCTCGGCAGAAGCACCGGGTTCAGCCGGCTGCGGCGTGGTGTTGAAGGTGACGAGGGGGCGCGGTGTGCGTCCTGCTGTCGGGGCATCATTCGCCGAGAGGGCGAGTCCGACGAGGATCACGTCGACGATCAGGAACAAGGCCAGGCCCACGAGGATGAGCACCCGCTGGCTGGAACTCAGGGACTCACGCCAGCGGGAGGGGCCTTTCGCCGATCGGAAGGTCGAGCGCCCGCGTTTGGTGCTCACCGTCGATCGCCCGACTGCGCCAAGTGACGCGCGATGACGTCGATGAAGCCGCGGATCTGCTCGCCGACCCGCTCATACGTCTCGGTGCTGCGGCGATAGGGGTCTTCGATGTCGTCGTCGTCAGGGTTCTCGGGCGGGGGCACGAGCCCGCGCTCGGCCGCCACTTCCGCCACGAGCGCCCACAGGTCCGTCGCCGGTTCCGTCTCGGCCACGAGGCGAGCGAACTGGGGCACGGTGAACGTGACCCGTGAGGCGCGGGGGAGCAGTCGGGCGACGTCGCTGCGGTGCGCTCTCGTCGCCGTGAGGATGAGATCGGCGTCGGCGACGATGTCGCGGTCCAGCTGGCGCGGGACGTGACCGCTCGGGTCTCCGCCGAAGCGGCGGGACTGCTCGGCGACCTCCGCCGGCATGACGAGCTCAGGCTCCATACCCGTTCCAGCGCTCGTCACGCGGATGAGGTGGCCGCCAGCGGTGACCCCTGCCTCGTCGAGTCGGGCGGTCAGGAGCTGAGCACCGAGCGCGGACCGGCAGATGTTGCCGGTGCAGACGAACAGGATCGAGAACGGACGCGTGTCCGTCGTCGTCGTGCCGTCGGTCACGCCTTCACATCCTCGGTGTAGCCGTAGCCGGCACCGTACCCGTAGCGCGCATAGCCATACGCGTCGGGCCCCTTGGTCGGCACCATGGTCATGACGAGACCGGCCACCGAGGCGTTGACGTGGACGAGGGACTCGAGGGCACCCTTGAGCTGGTTCTTGTGCGTCCGGCCGGCGGCGACGACGACGAGCGCGCCACCCGTGTGGCGGGCCAGGAGGGCGCCGTCGGTGACCGGGAGCAGCGGCGGTGCGTCGATGAGGACGTAGTCGAACTGTTTCTCGAGACCGGTGATGAGCTTCTGCATCACGCTCGAGCCGAGCAGCTCGCTCGGGTTCGGCGGGACCGTGCCCGCGGGGAGGACCGTGAGCGCGCCGCGGCCCCAGGGCTGCATGGTGTCCTCGAGCGTCGCCCGGCGGATGAGGACGTCGCTGAGCCCGACGGCACCCTCGAGGTCGAAGTACGACGCGAGCTTCGGGCGACGCATGTCGGCGTCGATGATGATCACGCGGTGACCGGCATCCGCCAGGGCGATCGCGAGGTTCGCGGCCGTCGTGCTCTTGCCCTCGCTCTGAATCGAGGAGGTGATGACGTAGCTGCGGGGCTGGTCGCTGACGTCGAGGAACTGGAGGTTGGTGCGCAGGCTCCGGAACGATTCAGCGCGTGGGCTCTTCGGGTCGGCCTGGACGATGAGCGGGCGCTGCTTCGCCTTCGGGTCGAAGGCGATGCCGCCCATGAGCGGGATGTCGGTCACCGACTCGACGTCGCGCTCGTTGCGGATGCGCGTGTCGAGGGTGGTGCGCAGGACTGCGAACGCGACCCCGAGTGCCACGCCGAGCAGCGTCCCCATGATCAGGTTGAGCGGTACGTTCGGGCTTCCAGGCTGGGTCGGGACGTTCGCCTCCTGCACCCGGGTGAGCTTGACCGGGCTGGAGGCGCCGTCCTCGGAGCTCTCGATCTTCGCCACGACACCGGTCAGGCTCTCTGCGGTGGTGTTCGCGAGTTCGGCGGCCAGGACGGGGTCGGCGTTCGACGCAGTGATCTCGATGATCGTCGTGTCGGCCGTCGAGGTGGCGCTCACCTGACCGGCCAACTGGCCGGCGGTCATGTTCAGCTCGAGCGCCGCGATGACGGGCTGCAGCACGATCGGCGTGCTCACCAGATTCACGTAGGTCTTGACCCGCTGCTGCGAGTAGGTGTTGCCCTGGCTCAATTCGGACAGGCTGTCCGTCGCCTGCGTCGAGACGAAGACCTTCGCCGATGAGCTGTACTCCGGCGTCCTCGACAGGGAGTAAAGCGCGGAGGCAGCCAACCCCGTCAGAGCGAGGGCAAGGATGAGGACCCAGTACTTGCGGAGGATACGGAGGTAGTCACTGAGCTCCACGCGGTGGCTTCCGATCGATCAGGAGGAGAGCGGTTCACCCTGCTGCCAAGGCGTGCCCCGAACAGGGCGTTGGGAGCCATGCTGCCATAAACCGACGCCTGTTCCCGAGCGGCCGAGTCAGGAAGGTGGTCGATTGCCGTAGTTTGCTCTCGTGACGAACCCAGATGAACCGACTCCGCACGATGATCAACACGTCGCTCGATCGCGCCTCATCATCGCGCTGTTCGGGTTCGCAGCGACGGTGGCGCTCATCGTGGCGTTCCCCGCCGGCGTCCGGATCCCCGGTCCGTTCTCCCCGCTGAACGGGTACCTACTCGTCTGGTTGCCGCTCGTGGTGGCACTGCTCGTCGTCGCCCTGGTGCCCCGCTGGCGCGCGGCGGGGTCGTCAGCGGTGCGTTGGAGGATCCGACCCATCGATCTCCTGTGGGGTGCCGCCGCCGGATTCGTGCTCCGGATCGCCACGAGCTCCCTCGAGATTCTGTTCTACGGCGGTCTGCCGGCGACGGCCGGCGGCGCCGTCCCCCTGGGCACGGTCGATCAGGTGGTGTTCTTCGTCGTCGCGTTGCTCGCCGTCGTCGCTCTCGCACCGGTCATCGAGGAGCTGTTCTTCCGCGGCCTCGTCCTCCCCTCCGTGATCGGAACCCTTCGCGGCGGCCGTTGGATCGCCGTCGTGATCAGCGCCGTGCTCTTCGCCGTCCTGCACCTGCTGGTCGTGACCACCTTGGCGCAGACGATCGTCGTCGGGGTCGGAACCCTCCTCGTCGGTCTCGTCACGGGGAGCTTGGCGATCCTGACCGGTCGGCTCGGCCCGGCGGTCGTCGCGCACGTCGTTTTCAACACATCGATCCTCGCTCTCGGCCTGACGGCCGTGACGGGCGGCACCGGCGTCGTGATTGAATAACCCCCATGCCGGCACCCGAACCCGACAATCGTCGTTCATCCTCCTCAAGCTCTTCCCGATCCTCGTCGCGGAGTCGCCGAAGCACGAACGCTCGTAAGCGTGCCCGCCGCCGGGAGAATGCAGACCCTGAGCGCCTCCGCGCCCGCCGCCGCCGGACGGCCCTCATCGTCTCGGGTGTGCTCGTCCTGCTCCTCGCTGCCGTCGCCTGGATCGGTGTTCGCGCGTTCCTCGCGAAGGGGGAGTTGGAGGCCGCAGTGCCCCTCGCCCAGCAGGTCCGGGAGCAGGTTCTCGCCGGAGACGCTCCTGCCGCCGGGAAGACCGCTCGAGAGCTCGCCTCACACGCCCGTGAGGCTGCGGCGCTGACCAGTGACCCCATCTGGCGTGCTGCCGAGATCGTCCCCTGGATCGGCCCGAACCTCTCGGCGGTGCGGAACCTCGCCGGTGCGACCGATGAGGTCGCCGTCGGAGCCATCTCGCCGCTCGTCAACCTCTCCGGTTCCCTCCGCCCCGACCTCTTCAAGCCGGTCGACGGAGCGGTGCCGCTGCAGCCGATGATCGACGCGCAGCAGGACGTCCGTTCCGCCGACGACGCTCTGGAGGGCGCCGCCCAGCGCGTCCGCGGCATCGACCAGTCCTCCCTGATCAGCCAGGTGTCGGCCGCCGTCGACCAGCTCGGTCCGGTGCTCACGGAGACCGCGGACACCGTGGATGCAGCACGTCGCGCGATCGATCTCCTCCCGGCGATGCTCGGAGCCGATGGGCCGCGGAACTACCTGATCATGTTCCAGAACCCGGCCGAGCCACGCGCGAGCGGCGGCAACCCCGGTGCGCTCGCGCTCATCGGGACCGATGGAGGTCGGATCTCGCTCGTCCAGCAGGCGACCACCGCCGACTTCCCACGGTTCCCTGAGCCGGTCCTGCCGCTCCCGGTGGAGACCGCCGGCGTCTACGGCAACATCACCGGCCGATTCCTGCAGGACACGACGCTCACGCCGCGGTTCGACCTGTCCTCCGAGCTCGCATCGGAGATGTGGTTCCAGCGGTTCGGGACGCGGGTCGACGGGGTGCTCAGCATCGATCCCGTGGCGCTCGGCTACCTCCTGGCGGCAACCGGACCGATCGACCTCCCCTCGGGGGACCAGCTGACTGCCGAGAACGCCGCGGACCTGCTGCTGAACCAGGTCTACCAGCGCTATCCGGCAGGAGCGGAGCAGGACGCGTTCTTCGCTGCGGCATCGGCCGCCGTCTTCACCCGCATCTCCACGGGCAACTTCGACGCCACGAAGCTGGTCGAGGCACTCGCCAAGGCCGGCGACGAGCGCCGGGTGCTGGTGTGGAACGCCTCCGAGGAGGAGCAGACGCTCCTCGCCGGGACGAGCCTGACCGACATGCTCCCGACGAAGGAGCAGCAGGCGGACGCTTTCGGCGTGTACATCAACGACGCGACCGGCAGCAAGATGGGCTACTACCTCGACGTGCAGACGGAGAGCGGGATAGCACAATGCGGCTCCGAAGGACAGGTCCTCGGATTGCGTCTGAAATTTACGAACACGGCTCCAGTGGATGCTGCGACGTCATTGAGCGAGTACATCACCGGCGGCGGAAAGTACGGCGTCGTGCCGGGGAACTTCAACTTCAAGGTGGCACTGTACTCGCCGCCAGGGTCGTACACCGAAGGAATTCAGCGTGATGGCGCGGATCTTCCGGTGCAGCCGGCTGTCGACGGCGACTTCCCGTTGTCGCAGTTCCGCCTCGAATTGGCGCCCGGTGAGAGCACGACGATCGACCTCGCGGTCTCCACTTCCGGCGTGTCGAGGCAGCCATTTGTCGTCTCGACCCCCAAACTTCATCTTTTCGAAACACAACAACTGGCGCTTACCTGCGAATTTGCCGTACAGTAATGCGTGTTGTCGGATTTGAACCGTTTTCGGGGGGCTTCGGATACGACGCAACACTCTTCGTCACGACGCGGCTGTTCGTGGCGGTAGCTACAGCTCTGTCAGTTACAGCACTGTCAACCGATCAGTCTCCAAGGGGAATCCACACATGCTCAAGAAAATCACCGCGGTCTTCGCGTTGGCCCTCGCCGGCCTCTTCATCGCTCCGGTCGCTGCGAACGCTTCGTACGTTCCCGGCGCCGACATCGTCGTGACCGGCGATGTCACGGCCGGCGGCACCTTCGTCGTCACCTTCACGGACGGCGCCTTCCAGCCGAACGAGGACGTCTCCCTCGCGCTGACCGGTGAGAACGCGACCGGCGCGACCCTCGCGGCCGTCGACACCAAGACGCTCGTCAAGACGGCTTCGGCCACCGGCTCGGTCTCGCTGACCGTCACACTCCCGACCAACGCCACCGGCACCTACACGGTGACCGGCACCGGCCTCTCCTCGCAGATCATCGGCACCACGACCGTCACGGTCCGCGCGGTTGCCGGCGGCGGCGCTGGTGGCACCGGTGGTGGCGGCCTCGCCGACACCGGTTTCAACACCCCGGCCTTCCTCGTGTGGGGCGCTGCTGGTGCAGTCGTCCTCGGCGCAGCACTCATCGCGGTCCTCGTGATGATGCGTCGTCAGCGCGCGGGCCTCGCCGCGTAACACCCTTTCGGTCCTCGGGCCGATACAGAACGGCCGGTGCAACTGCACCGGCCGTTCTTCGTTGTCTGGGACCCTGCCGACGGTGCAGCGGACGCGGAAACCGACGAGTTCGGCCTGGGCGCAGCAACCCTTCAGTGGCGTCCGCCGGACCACTCAACGGGGCCGGAAAAGAAAATCACCAGCGCTGATCGGTGGCCCCTAAGCTGCAGCTGTGGACGAGGCGCGAGCGCGACCAAAGTGCGAGTTCGCCGACGGGCTACGAGCCGTGGCCGCGTTGGCTGTCGCGGTGTTGCACGCGACGACGTTCACCGGGCATCTGGGAGACGCGGATGCAACCTCCCCGTCATCGCACGCCTCACGGAGCTCGGGAACTACGCCGTCCCCGTCTTCATCACCCTGTCGGGCTACGTCCTGATGCTGCCGGTGGCGCGGACCACTAACTTCGAACTGCGTGGGGGCTTCTGGCGGTACCTGTGGCGACGCGCGAAGCGTATCCTCCCGCCCTACTACGCCTCCTTCGTCCTGATCGCCACGGTGCCCGCGCTCCAGTCCGGGAACGACACCGCCTGGTTCAACAAGGTCCCCATCACTCTTGAGGGCGTCGCTCACACTTCCTGCTGATCCACAACTGGAATGGTGCCTGGATCTATCAGATCAACGGCCCCGCCTGGTCCGTCGCGACCGAGTGGCATGTCTACTTCATCATGCCGCTCGTCCTCCTCCCGATCTGCCGGTGGCTGAGCCCCTGGTCATGGTCGTCGTCGCTCTGGCGGTGGGGCCGGTTGTCTCCTACGCCTTCCCGAACGCCGGATCCGGCAATTACTGGATGATCGGGCTGTTCGCGCTCGGCATGGCGGCGGCGCTCGTCACCGTCCGCGGCACCCGCATCCCCGCCCCGTGGTTCGGGTGGGGAGCGCTCGGGGTGGGGATTCTCGCTGCAGCGTGGATGATCTTCGTGACTCCACACACTCGGAACGAGCAGATCATCAGCGACACGCTCGCCGGTACCGCGATCGCCCTCGCGCTGGTGTCGATGGGACGTGCCGCCGTCGACGGACGTGTGAACCCGGGACGGCGTGTGTTGGAATGGCGTCCGCTCGTCTGGATCGGGCTGTGGTCGTACAGCATCTACCTCATTCACTCGCCGGTACTCGCGCTGGCGAACATCCTCCTCCTGCCGCTCGAGCTGCCGACCTTCGTGAACTGGCTGCTGCTCGTGCTCGTTGTGCTTCCGGTCGCCCTCTCGCTTGCGTACGGATTCTTCTGGCTCGTGGAGCGACACTTCATCACCAGCCACCAGAAGCGCGTCATCAATGAGCGCGTGGACCCCGATGCCTCCGGGAAGGTCGCATGAGGTCTGCAGCGCCCGTGGCTACCAAGACGGTCGGTCGCCCGTCGGCACTCCCAACGAGCTGAGTATCGATGCAGATGTGGCTGTGATCGTACCGAAGGTTCGACCGGAGCGCGCCGGTCCGGCGGCGGCTTCGCGCGTCAGGCGTTCCGGCGGAATCGGCGTGTGATCCGGCGAAGGATCGGTCCGATGATCTGACGAAGGACCAGCCGGTTCTCGCTGCCGGCGAACCACCAGAGCAGGGCCGCGTACACGATCGACCCGAGGACCGCGAGCGGAACGGCGAAAGTCCAGAACGCGTGGTCGCCACGAGCCCAGGCCGTCTGCTGCAGGAGGGCGATACCGACGACGACGGGGACCATGGCACCCACGCTTCGGAACACCTGTGCAAGATACTTTCCGGCAGGGAGACCGATCAACCTGTGAAGGATGCGGATGCGCACGGGCCACGTGACGATCCTGGACCATCGCGACAGGGCGACTCCGACGATCCCGAACGGAAGCAGAGCGAAGACGAGCGCGACGCCGACGATGTTCTGCAGGACGGCGACCCACAGGGCCACGTCCGCTCTGCCGATCGACAGGAACGCGCTCCGATCGAAGTACATGACGGCGCCGAACGCCCAGCCGCACGCGAGGATCCAGATCAGCGGCGCCGTCTGGTCCCAGCCCGGCCCGAAGGCGAACGGCACGATCTGCACCGCGAACACGGCTACCAGTCCGAACAGGGGCACGCCGATGGCCGCGGAGGCGAACGTCATCTGGAGGAAGATGCGGTTCAAGCGTGGAAGATCGTCCTGCACCTTCGAGAACGTCGTCAGTGTCACCCGGGACATGACGGTGGTGACCAGTTCAATGAGGATCGTGCCGATGCGCTGAGCCAGGTAGTAGTAGCCGAGCACCTCGGTGCTGAAGAACGCACCGACGATGAGCTTGTCGATGTTCTGTTGCACGGCATCGAGGAGCCCGATGCCGATGATGCGCAGTCCCATGGACCACATGGAGCGCAGTGCGACGAACGAGAACTCGAAGCTCGGTCGCCACGCCGTCGCCGTCCAGAGGATGATCACCGAGGCCGTGCTCGTGACCAGTGTCTGGGTCACGAGGGCCCAGACGCCGCCTCCGGCGACGGCGACAAGGATCGCCGCCGTCGCACCGCAGAGCGCTCCGCCGACCTGGCGGACGGCGAGGGACTTGAACCCGAACGAGCGCTCCAGCAGCGCCGCGGGTACCTGGGCGAGTGACGACACCGGCAGGCTCAGGCCGAGCACGCGCAGGACGTCGACCAGTTGAGGTTCGCCGAACAGCGAGGCGAGGAGCGGAGCGGAGAAGAACAGCGCCGTGTACAGCAGCACACTGAGCGAAACCGACGTCCAGAACGCGGTGGACGCGTCCTTCGGTCCGAGATCCTTGCGTTGGACCAGGACGGTGACGAAGCCGGATTCGACGAACACCTGCAGGAGGGCGATGACGACGGTCGCCATGGAGACGAGACCGAAGTCCGAAGGTGACAGGAGCCGCGTCATGACGGCGATCACGACGAGGGTCAGGACGCGCGAGCTCCATCGTTCGAGAACGATCCAGCCGATCGACTGGGTCGCCTTCTTTCTGAGCCCGTCGCTCTCGCCGTCGGTCATCGCCGAGTGCGCCGGCGCAGCGGACGGATCGCCCGACGGAGCAGCGCGGAGAGATCGGTGGCGACAGCCGACGGGCCGAACGCGGACCACAGCGTGTTCAATGGTCCTCGCGAGGGGCGGATCCCGAAGTCGCGTTCCATGGCGGCCGAAAGCGGGCGAGCGACTCCTGCGAGCGACTTCCCGGAGTGGTTCTCCCCGGTGTCCACGTGGTAGACCGCGCCCCGGTACGGAAGTGTCCGCAAGGCATGGCCGTGTTCCCGGTACCAGCTCTCCGCATTCCGGTGGGCGCCCATGATCTCGTTCAGGCGTTCACCGTAGGCCTCCGCGACCGCTTCCTGTGAGGCACCTTCCGAGAGGTGCGTGGGCACCCCGTAGGCACCGATCGGGACGATGAAACACGTTCCGCAGGTTCGGTTGAAGTCGGCCTGCGGGACGTACACGTTTCGTGCCCGTGAATACATCCAGCCGTCGTGGATCACCCAACCACCGTGGTCGGGATTCGCCGACACCGTCGCGGCTAGATCGCGGTGGACGAAGTCGTCAGCGTCGAAGATCATCACGTGCGAAGGATCGTGCCGAGCGGCGGCGATGAGCCCGATACCGAGCTTCGTGCCCTTGTCCCAGACGAAGGGGGCCCGTGCGGTCTGCGCTCCGGTCGCCGGCGCCGGCGCCGGGAAGTCGACCTCGACGAACTCGGTGCGAGGCGGCAGCTCGAAGTCCGGTCGCCGATTGCCCACGATGATCACCACGTAGTCATCGGACGTCTGCTGCGTGACCGAGCGCAGCGTGTCCTCGAGCAGCCGCTCCACACGCCCGTAGTCGACCGAGTTCTGCGGGTGCCGCAGCGTCGTGATGAACGCGAGCATCAGAGCGCCGTCAGACTCTGGACAGTCGCCTTCGCGACTGCGGTGTCGGTCGCATAGTTCGCCGTTGAGAATCGACCGGTGTAATCGTCGAACACCGCTCCGATCTTCCGGTAGTTGTTATCCAACGCGACATGGTCGATACCCAACAGCAGCGCCAGGACATGCGCGTGGAGCCGGTCGACGACGACGATGTCCGCGGCGGCGTACCACCGCAGTGCTCCGGTGATGTTGATGACGTTCAGGGAGGTGATGAGACGCTGAACCGCCCACTGCGGCAACGTCGGCGTCCAGCCGAGACGCCGACGCACTCGGACGAGGAAGTGGTGGAGCTTCATCAGCCGTCGCGCAGTGCGATAGCGCACCGCGAGCCAGCCTTCACTGTGCCAGTCGGTGCTGGTGACTGACAGGCCGTCACCCCAGTCATCGCCGACGTCGTGCAGGCCCGACATGGCTTCCTTGTCACGCCGGGCGATGACGAGCACATCGGTGCCCCGGGCGCTGCGTTCCTGTGCCGGAGGATCGAATCCGAGCGCCATGTCCTGGCAGAACACCGGCTGCAAGGAGGGGAGCTGCTTGGCGGCGCGCTCCATCGAGAGGGAGTCGCGAAGCAGCAGCCGGAAATCCGGGTGCTTGCCGATGATCTCGTCGGCCTGCGCGGCGCGAGCCTCGGAGGCGAAGTAGATCGATTGCGACAGCTGCACGACGCGGTAGTCCGGCAGTTCCTTGACGATCCGCTCGCGATGGTTTTGATGCCCCATCCAAAGGTCGCCGAAGTTCCCGCCGCCGTGAAGGAGGACGACTCCTGAGGGCATCGCACGGCGGAGTGCCGCGGGATCGAAGGTGGCGATGTCGGCGATGTACCGGATGCGGAGTCCGAGACGCCGGAAGTACGCGATCTCTCCCGCCCAGATCAACGAGTCTCCGACGTTGGTCTGGTTCGGGGCGTCCAGGAGGGCCACGTCCACCGTGTCGCCGATCGCGTCTCGCAGGGTGTGCTCGGTGGCCTCCCTGAGGGTACGCAGGTACTCGGCATCAGCGTGGCTCAGTCGCACACAATCCTCGATTCGATGTCTGACACGCGCGCGCGACTGCAGCAGTCGATGAGCTAGTCCTCGAGTGGAGTCGCGAACGCTGCGATGCGGTTCTCGGTGAAGGACCGTGCAGCTGCACAGACAACCCCTCGTCCTCATCCTACTGACTACCCCACAATCGTCGAGTTCCCTTGCTCGTGCGAGCCGCAGTGGGTCACGAATCGCGCGCATCGGGACCGGACCTTGGGGGTATCGGCAGTGATAGCGTCACTCTCACACCGGCAGCCGGGTAGCAACTGCGTGTCAGTCGACGTCGACGTCTGTCTCGCTCGTCGGTCTGAACACCAGTCACGCCCGAACTCGAGCCCGGACCTTCGTCAACGGAGGAACCCGCTCGGCTGAACGAAAACGGTCTCTGCATGACACAGCTCAATGTCTGGTGCCTCAGCGGCCTCGGGAACAGGATGCGGTCGCTGCTCGGCGCGAAGGATCTCAGCGATCGGCACGGCTGGGAATTCTCCTACACCTGGGACGACCGGTCGGCTGGGCTCTCCGCTGAGCTGGACGAGCTGTGGCAGAACGAATTCGAGCGCACATCGCGAGCTACGGCGACGCTGTGGAGCCTGCCGTCGAGGGCATTCCTTTCCGGTGACCAACGGACGTGGCCCGCCGGTGCGGAAGGTCGGCGTCGGATCAATCTGAAGACGGGGGACTACATCGTCGACCGTGACGGCGAACGGCTCGATTGGGGCAATCAGCTCCGCGCACTCCGGCCCGCCGCTTCGGTGGCCCAGCGGATCGAGCAGGTGGGAGGCGAGCTCGGCCAGGGTGAATTCGTCGGGGTGATGATCCGGGCACACGAGGCGTCACACCCGAAGACGAAGGAATTCTCGCCGGTGTCCTGGTACGAGACGCGCATGCAGGAACTGCTCGAACAGCGACCCGATCTCCGGTTCTACATCTCATGTGATGTGCCGGAAGTCGCCGATGCCCTTGTGGCGCGGTTCCCGATGGCGGTCACGCAGCGCGACAAGGGCGGCTACAACACGACGACGGGGACGCAGGCGGCCGTCGCCGACATCTACCTGCTCGCCGCTTCCGGGGGCATCCTCCGGCCGTACTGGTCCAGCTTCACCACGATGTCGAGCGAACTCGCCGACCAAGCCCTCATCCTTGAGGACTCCCAGTCGGAAGTCGCCCTCAGCGAGCACACGCTCGTGCCACGGGCCGTCGACCCGCTCCGCCCCTGGGAACGACCGACGGCCCGCTAGCGCTGCGTCCTTGCCACCTACGCGTCGTCGCTCGGGTGGTCGGGGTCCTCTTCCTGGTTGAAGTTCGAGGCGTCGGGGTCGTGGCCGACCGCGAGGCCGTCCTCGCTGTTGGGGATGGTCTGGTTCTCGCCCAGGCCGTCCGGCTTCGGCGTGCCCTCGCTCGAGGTGCTGTCGGTGTCGTTCGTGTGGTTCGTCATGGGGAGAGATTAAGAGGTACGGCTCCGGAGACGGGCAGGGTTGACAGGATGCGCGGGTGCCCTTCGACAGGCTCAGGGACCGGACCCGACGGGCCGGCAGGACCTCAGCCGGCAGTCGATCACTGCAGAAAACGGACAGCCGGGACATACCCCCTTCCGGGGGTCAGGCAGTCGGCAATACTCTTCGACCAGCCTGGGTCCGGCCGTCGGATCCTCCCGTGATCCGAAACGAGCATCATGACCATGAACATCGGCAAGAAGACCGTCCCCACCCCCATCGCCATCTCCTTCTGGCTGTGGGTCGTCGTCGCCGTCCTCCTCGTCATCTCCGGCATCCTCACCGCCACCTCACCGGCTGAGCAGGCCGCGGCCACCCGCCTCAACCTGCCCGTGCCGACCGAGGTGATGACCATCTCCTCCGGCATCGGCTCGTTCATCGGCGCCGCACTCCACGTGCTCTTCGCCTGGTTCATGGCGCAAGGCCGCAACTGGGCCCGCGTGATCCTCACGATCTTCGGCGTGCTGTCCGTCCTCGGCTCGATCGCCTCCATCTTCGTCGGCAACATCCTCGCGATCGTCGTCGTCATCGTGACCATCGTCGCCGTCGTCGAGATGTACCTCCCGGCAGCGCGGGCGCACTTCTCCCGACCCGTCCGATGACCACCGGACAGACCGAGCCGTCGCCGACCCCGCGCCAGCGACGAGCCGAGGACCGCCGGGCCACCGCCGCCCTGCCCTACACCCCACCGGACGGCAGCCGATGGGGAGCCGGCACCGCCCTGGTCGTCCTCGTCATCGCCCTCGCGCTCCTCGTCGTCCTGCGCGGCGCGCTCCCCGCCGTCCTGGGTGACACCCAACTCGCCGACCTCCTCCTCTGGACCGTCTTCTACGGCGGCATCCTCATCGCCTTGGCCATCATCTGCAAACGGTTCGGCACCGGCTCCTGGGTCACGGACTTCGGGCTGCAGTTCCGCTGGTTCGACGTCTTCATCGGTCTCGGCTCGGCGATCGGCATCCGGCTCATCGCCGGCATGATCGACGGCTTCGTCATCACCCTCATGGGTGGAACACCGAAATCGAACCTGGCACCCCCGGCCCCCGAGATCGGGTGGGTGATCCTCAACTCGGTGATCGCCGTCGCCATCGTCGCGCCCATCTGCGAGGAGCTCCTCTTCCGCGGGCTGCTCCTCCGGGGCTTCCGGAACACGATCCTCCGCGGGCGACCGTCGGGCGCGGTCCGCGGTGGCGCGGGAGCGACCCCGTCGACCTCGCGCCGCCGCACCGCAGCCGTGGTCTCCGTCGGCGCGAGCGCGCTGCTGTTCGCCGCCGTCCACCTCTACGAGGGTTGGGGCAGCCCGATCACCATGGTGACCCTCGGCCTCACGATCCTCGTGCTCGGCGTCGTCAACGGCGTGTACGCCGCCACCACCAAGCGACTCGGCCCCGGCATCTGGACCCACATGTGGTTCAACGGCATGGCCGCCGCAATCGTGATCGCGGGGAGCGGCGCGAGTTGAGCTGCGCGAGCTGAGCGGCCGCGGTCCCTGAGCGAGCGCCCTTCGACAGGCTCAGGGACCGGGACAGGCTCAGGGACCGAGGGCGGTCAGGGGACGATCGCGCAGCCGCCGTTGGTCCCCAGGGCGTTGGACGTCCCGTTCACCAGCCGGTAGGGCGACGACCAGCTCGTCGAGGGGAGCGTCAGCCGCGCACCGACGTAGACGTTCGACCCGAGGAGCCCGCCGAGCAACCCGAGGCTGAACGTCGAGGTGACCGTGGTGGTCCCACTCGTCGAGGTCGGGGTGATGACGGTGGGCGAGGTGAACGAGGCGTTCGGCGAGTACGCGTAGTTGATGGTGTAGCCCGCGGGGATCGTGTAGACGACGGTGTACGAGGACAGGAGTCCGACCACATTGGGGTTGAAGGTGCAGCTGGTGATCGCCGGTGACGGCACCGTGAACGCGGAGAAACTCGCGGAGCCGAACCTGGTGACCGTCCAGGCCGCCTCGGTCTGCGCTGGGGCGGGTTGCGCCGCGAGGAGGAGTGCGGCGAGCGCGACCACCGACGCCACCAGCAGTCGATGTGTGCCGATCGGGCGCCTGGCACGGCCCACTCGCCTGCGTCGATCCGTCACCGTCGTGTCAGCGCGCATCCCTCATCGACCGGCCTTCGCGAGTCGAGCACGTTGGCGCAGCGCGCCGGTCCAGGCCCCGACGAGTCCGAGGATGACGGCTCCGGCCGCCGCCCAGATCGCGAACTCGACGTTCGCGCCGGTGCGGGGGAGGGTGGTCATGGGCGAGGCCGACACGGACACGTCGTCACCGATGCCGTCGGCCATGAGCGTCAGGGCGACCGAGGCGTCGGCGGCCGCGGCCCCGGCGGGCATCCGCACGTCGAAGCGCACCCACCAGGCCTCGGTGCTGCGCATGGACAGGACAGCACGCTCGACACCGTCGACCGGTACCGGCATCTCGTCGAACAGGTGGGTGGTGGTCCCCTCGCATCCGGCGGAGGTCCACCGGACCGAGCAGGCGTCGACCTCCATCACCAGGCCGAGTGCGGACGAACCGGAACCCACCATGGAGACGTCGATGGACCCCGGCGTCGCCGCCGGCTTCGTGTGGATGCCCACCTGCCACGGTGTCGACCGGCCGGGGCCGAGGTTCTGCATGGCCGTCGGGTCGCCCACCGAGGTGAGCACGACGGCCTCGCCGGAGACGACGTCGACCTGCGGTTCCGCGTGCGCCGGACCAGCTGCGGCGCCGAGCGCGAGGCCTGTCCCGAGGACGACGGCGAGGGGTGTGGAACGGAGGGCGGCGTGCCGTGCAGGTCGCCGGTTCGGAGCCTTGGCCGCCGGGGCAGCCGGGGTCCGCCGTCCGCCGGTCCCTCCGGGCGGATCGTTCCGTCCGGAACGCGGCCAGAACGCCCAGCCGACGAGCACCGAACAGGCGAGCGTCAGGCCGCCGAGGACCCACGGGTTCGAGAACCAGATGACGATGGCGGCGAGGCCGGGCACCGAGCCGAGGACGATCCTGACCGTCTCCACACGGTAGGGCTCAGGATCCTCGGACAGGTTCGCGTCCCCCTGCATCGTGATCAGGCGCTGCGATCCCGGTGCGCCTTCGCCACCGTCCGTCACCGAGGTGACCCGGTGGGTCACGGGGAGCTGCCCGGGGCGGTCGACCGTCACGACGTCGCCGACGCGGATGTCCGACGCCGGGATCTCCCGCACCAGGGCGAGCGAGCCGGTCGGGATGGTCGGGCTCATGGAACCCGTCTTGAACATGATGAGCGTGATGTTGAAGCAGGTGGCGAGGATCACGAGCACGATGCAGACCACGCCGCCGAGGGCCGCGAGGTTCAACAGGGTGCTCCCGACGACCGACGCCACCGAACGGCGGGGTCGCTGCCGTCCGGTGACGTCGATGGTGTCCGCGAGGGTCCGGGTCACGGTGCTCCGATCAGGAACTGGAGGTGCTGGTGAACTGCCACGTCGCCGACGCCGTCCCGCCCTGTGCGGAGGACGGGGCGTTCGCCTTGACCCGCACGTCGAAGCAGAACCGCACCGTGGAACCGGCCGCGGCCGACAACGCCCCGGACGCCGTCGGCGTGGCCGTGCCGACGGCGAGGGTGGTCGTGTACGCGGGGACGGTCCCGGAGGTGAAGGCCCCTGCATTGCAGGCGGTGGCGACGGGGATCACGACCACGCGGTACTCGAGCTGCGGGAGCAGGGTCCCGGTCGCCGCCGACGTGGAGGTGAGTGCCACTGAGCCGCCGATGTTCGTCGACGCCGTGGTGCGGATGTCGATGGTCGCGTACTGCGAGAGCGACGGCGACATCGCGACCGCGTTGAACGCCAGCGTGGCCGGGTTCCCCGCCTCGTGCGCCGCCCACGTCGACGTCACGGTCTGCGACTCCACGGCGAAGGTGCTCGCCGCGAAGGTCGCCGTTCCGAACTCGTCGTCGCTCCAGGCCGCCAGGGTCAGCGAGGTGCCGACGCCGAGGACGAGTGCTGCGGCCAGCGCGGCCCGCGTGCGCGTGTACCGACCTGCCCGGCGAGGTGTCGCCGTGCGATGGTGCCGCCCGAGGGCGGGCGAGTGGCGTCCCATGATGCCCGTCCGTCCCGCGACTACGGCAGCGGGGTGGTGGAGACGGCCGAGAACTCCCAGAGCACGGTGCCACTCGGCGAGGCCTGGGGGAGTGACGCGGCGGGCGTGACCTCGAAGCAGAGGAAGACGGGTTCCGTGGCCGCTCCGAGCGTGAAGATGTCGGCGGCCGTGCTCGTGGTCGTCGCGGCGTCCGTCACGAGCGCTTCACCCGCGGCGAAGCTCGTCGCGTCGCACCCGAAGGTGTCGGTCGCCACGACGGAGTAGGTGAGGGAGGACGCGATCGGAGCGGCGCTGGACGCGGTGATGTCCACCGTCGCCGCGTAGGTCGACGTGGCGGTCAGCTGCACGGCGAAGCCGGCGTAGACGGGCTCCTCCGGGGCCAGGTTGTCGGCCTCGACGGCGAAGGTGAGTGGAGCGGCGACGTCGTCGGTCGGGTGCTCCGTGAACGCGGCGCCGTCGGTGCTGCCCTCGATGCTGAACGCACCACCGGCGAAGAGCCCGGTCGCGAACTCCGAGTCGTTCCAGGCGGCCAAGGTGATCGCGGCACCGACACCGAGGACGAGTCCGCCCGCGAGGATCGCTTTCGCACGCTTGCTGCGGAGGCCGCGTGCGGGTGTGTCAGCGCCGGTCGCCGCTGGGGCTTCGGTGGTGGTGTCGATGGTCATGGAAGCCCCCTGGAGTCCGGCGATGGCACCTCGTGCCACCTGCTGGTGTCTGGCACGGGGAGACGTCCTCCACGCGTCTCTCGACACTCACAGGACGATAGGCAGGACGCTCAGGTGTTGTCACCAGTAGTGGGGTACTGGGATCCTTCACCGCTACCGGGAAAACTGCGGAGACGGAGCCCGTCGGCCCAGCATCACCGGCATCACGCCTCGCGCCGCACCGACTGGGAGACGATCCTGCCCAGGTCCCGCCGGCGTCCGGCACCGACCTTCGTCCGTGCCTGGAGCACGTGCGACTCCACCGTCCGCACACTGAGGAACAGTCGGGTCGCGATCTCCTGGTTGCTGAGCCCCTCGGCGATGAGCAGTCCCACCTCCAGCTCGCGGCGGGTGAGGGCACTCAGATCGGCGGGTTCCTCGCTCTCGCTCCGTCGAGCGTCCGTCGCGAGATAGGCGAGTGGTGCGTGCGAGGGCGGCGGCGCCGGCGTCGTCGGGACCGCACCGGTGTCGGTCCGGAAGGAGACGAAGAGCGGAGACGGGGACGCGATCGCGTGCTGATCGATCACGGCCTCCGATGACGGCCGAGGTGAGGCGTCGGTCAGCTGCGCGGCTCGCTCCGCACACCGACGCGCGTGTTGCGGCCGGCCTTGTGCGGCGTGGAGCCGTTCGGCGAGCTGATGGGCCCCGATCGCCCGATGCCGGGCTCCGAGCTGCTCGAGCGAGCAGGCGGCCTCCTCGGCTCGGCTGGCGTCACCGACCGCCCCGGCCTCGAGGAGGAGCAGCAAGGCGCCCTGGAGCGGGGTCAGCTCGTTCGACCGCGCATCGGCGACCCACTCGAAAGCCTCCACCGGCTCCGCGCCGACCACCGAGGCGAGGCACGCGGCGTAGACGCGTTCCGTCAGCGGCTTCTGAGACGACCGTGCCATGCCGTACAG
This sequence comes from Plantibacter sp. Leaf314, assembly GCF_001423185.1. Lineage (NCBI taxonomy): Bacteria > Bacillati > Actinomycetota > Actinomycetes > Micrococcales > Microbacteriaceae > Plantibacter > Plantibacter sp. Leaf314. The sequence goes on from NZ_LMOB01000003.1 coordinate 429,589, forward strand.
ATGTACCCGAGCCGCGTCGAGTTTGCCGCTCGACATCAACAGGCTGAAGTCGGCCACATCGGCCAGGTAGGAGAGGGCCGTCGAAGCGTCGATCAGCTGCTGATCCTCAGCGGCGCGACGTTCCATCGCCTCGTCGACGTGACCGGTCTGGGCGAGCGCGCTGACCATGAGCAGGCCGAGCTGCGTGTGCACTTCCGGAGGCAGGGTGGAGTCGAGCATCCGTTCGACGATCCGGAGATCGGCCAGTGCCCGTTCCGGTCGACCGTCGAACAAGGCCAGCTGTGCGCCCAGGATCCCGACCACACTCTGATCGATGGTCGCCAACCGGCCGGTACCGCGTTCGGCCCGTTCCGCGAACTCGTCGACGTAGCGGGCGAAGCCGGCCCAGGACAGCCCCGCGAAGAGCCGGATGGTGCCCGCCGACAGCACGTACATCGCGCTGGCGTCCCGGACTGCGTGGGAGAGGGGGCGAGCGGAACTGTACGGCACCGCCCGGTACACCGAGTCGGCCAGCTGGAACAGGTCGCGGAGTTCGGACGGGGTGGAGCGCATGCCGAGGCGCGTCAGGAGCGCGGCTGCGGCGTACAGCCGCGAGGACTGCGTCGCCTCGGTGTCGCGCAAGACCTTCCAGAAGACCGCGTCGCTGTCGGTCGGACCCTGCTCGTGCTGGTCCCGCCACGTCTCGATCATCAGGATCCGCTGCGAGAGGACACGACTGTCCTCCTCCTGCTCGGTGAGGTGCTGGGCGCAGGTGCGCTCACTCCACCGGTCGAGGGTCGCCCGCCAGCTGAGAACCTCCGATTGGATGTCGTCATCGGTGGCCGCGGAGGCGTCAATCTCCAGGACGCGCTGCGCGCCGACGACGTCACCCAGCATCGCGAGCGACCGCGACCACTGGAGTGCTGCCGCGACCGAGGGATACAACGCGGCCGAACGTTCGGCGAGTGAGCGGGCGTCCTCGGCCAGCCCCGCCACGTTCGCGACGTGCGCCGCGTCGAGGAAGACACGGGCCACGGTGGAGGACTTGAGGCCCTCGTCGAGGTGGTCGGCGGCCGTCGTCAGCCAGTAGCGACCGAGGATGAACGACTCGTTGGGGGTGAGGCGGCCGCCGACCCTGAGGTCGGAGATGAGGGTCCGCTGCACGCGGTCGTGGCGGTGCAGACGACCGCTGTGCCGCCATTCCGCGAGCGCCGACCAGGCGTGCAGCTCGTCGGCGACGATCCGGTCCTGTCCCGTCCCGTCGTTTCGGGCGAGTCCGAGCCGCATCAGGGCGTGCAGCGGATGTTCGCCGAGGAGGCGTGCCGCTCGTGCGTAGGGGATCGTCCCGAGCTTCGCCAACATGACGAGCGCGTACCGTTCCTCGTCCTCGAGGCGTGCGAGCTGTGGTTCCGTCAGGTCGTGCACGCGCGGGGAGACCCCGGCGACGCCGAGGGAGAGGATGCTGCGGGGGAGGTAGAACTCCCCGCCCGTCTCGAGCGCGTCCTTCGTGAGTTCGTGGACGAGCCGCGGCGAACCGTTGCTGAGACGGACGATCACGGCCTTGGCCATGTCGTCGAGGACGGCGTCGTCGGCTGCTGCGTCGGCGAGCGCCGAGGCTTCGAAGCCGTCGAGGGCAGGGAGGTCGATGCGGGTGAGCGCGCCGCTTCGCCAGACGGCGAGGAGGCGGTGTGCGGCCTCGTCTGGCCGCCCCTGCAGGCCGGTGCGTTCTTGTTCCAGGGTGACGAGGGCGACCTGGTCCCGCGATCGTGCGAGATCGACGAGGTCGGTCAGGCTCGATGGGTGCAGGTCGGCGCCGTCGTCGATGATGAAGACGGAGCCGCTCGGTGCGTCGCGCCACCCGCCGAGGGCGTTCGAGGCGTTCAGGGAGGAGTCGGTGAGGCGGATGACCGAGCGCCCCTGCTCGTGCATCCGGCGCCCGATGGACTCTGCGGCGAAGGTCTTGCCGTAGCCGTGCGGGCCGACCAGCAGGGTGCTGGCCCGATCGTCGATCAGCGTGGCGACGCGGGCGATGGCCGCGGCTCGGCTGCTCTGGGCGGCGGGTGCCCGCGTGGCGGACTGTCGGAACTCGCCGGAGCGCCGAAGCGCCGACCCGGCCGACCGGCTCGCGCCACTGTACTGGTGTCCGCCGGCGCTCATGAACGGACCTGCTCACGCGAGATCGTCCACCGCTCCTGCGGTCGTGCCGTCGCCAACAGTCCATCCATCGCAGCCCCCTCAAGCTCCGTCAGCTTCCGACGGGATCCGCACCACTAGGGATGCTGCGAATCCTCCGTCGGACTGCCCCCATTATCCGTATTCCCTGAGCGGTCCAGGAGACCTAGCTGTGGGTTCTCAGTAGAAACTACGTACCTCACATGGGGGTTATCTCGTAACCCCGGGGGAATGTGCCGCGTCCGGGGGCTCTCGGCGGTCTGAATACGGGTTTCGATCCCTGTACTACCGGGGTTGGTGTCCCCTCGGTGGGGGACAGGTTGAGCCGGCTTTAGATTGGCCGGGATCGACGCCAGTCACGGGTCCGCCCGTGCACCGAAGAAAGGGTTCCACCGTGGGGGAACAGCAACGAAGCATCCTCGGCAGAGGCCGTGCATGGAAGGTCGCGGCCATGGCCGTGGTCGGGACGGTCATCGCCATGGGGTCGACAACGGCGGCGACCGCGGCACCGGCGGACGTCTCGGACGGCTTCGGCCGGTTCCTCGGCGGGCAGGCGGCCGGCATCAACCTCGACGCCCTCGCGGCGGTCCCCGGCGCCCGGGCGGAGAACCCCAGCGGCGTGTACCCGGTCGCGGCGAACCCGCTGTCGGCCGAGGTGCTGAACACGCTCGGTGTCGATCTCGGAAGCTCGCTGCAGCTGTTCGGCACCAACGGCGTCGTCGAGCTCGGCGCGGTCGCCCAGTACGGTGCTGCGGCCACCAACGGTGACGCCTACGCCGGATCCGGTGCGGTCACCGACCAGGGCGGTGTCTCCATCGGCGGGCCCGACGCTCCACCCGCGGACGCCGACCTGAACCTCACCGGCCTGCTCGGCAGGGTCGGCACGCCCACCGGTGGTGTCCTCAGCGACCTCTCGCTCAGCCTGGGCGCGCTCGCCTCGACGATCTCGCAGACGGGCGGCGCCACGGCCGTCCCCGACTACCAGATCTCCGGTGCGACCCTCAACTTCACCAGCCCGCTCGTGCAGAACGTCGGCACGCAGGTGACGGGCTTGGTCCCGTCGCTGCAGACCACGCTCAACGGACTGACCTCGGCGCTCAACACGGCGCTGAACGCGAACCTCATCGGCGTCCTCCGGGTGAGCGCCACGGCGACGGTCACCCCGCCGAACCTCGCGACCGCGGTCAACACGATCCTCACCACGCAGGCGTCGCAGACCGCGGCGACCGGCGTCTCGGTCAACCTCCTCACGGGCGCCGTCATCGTCGACCTCGCGACCCTGCTCGCGAACGATCCGACCCTGCCGGACCTCAACGACCTCCCACCGAACACCTCGCTGCTGTCGGGGCCGATCGGCGCTGCGATCGCTGCCGCGATCACCTCGGCCGTCACCGCGCAGGTCACTGCCGTGTCCGCCGGCCTGCAGACGCTCGTCAACAACACGCGCATCCAGGTCACCGGCAACGTCACGACCAACGTGGTCGTCACGCAGGTGCCCGTCATCTCGCTCTCGCTGGACTCGACGCTCGGCGCCGTCCAGAACGGCACCGCCGCGTTCACCTCCGCCGGCCTCCTGCCGAACGTGCTCAACCCGATCCTCACGACCCTCGGACTCACCCTCGACGGCGTCGTCAACCTCGTCCTGAATATCGTCAAGAACACCGTCGCGACCGCCTTCACCGGGCTCGGCACGGTGAACACCAGCCTGAACACCATCACCGGTGGCCTGGCGACGAACGTCGTCGGCCCGATCCTCAACATCGTGCGCCTCGTCGCGGACGTCACCGCCAACGTGCAACCGGCGACCGGTGACCTCGGGGCGGGGTCCTCGACGGTCCGCGCCGCGCAGGTCTCCCTCGTCCCGGCGATCTCACTCGCCACCGTCAACCTCGCGTCGTCCTCGGTGCGCGGCACGCTCGTCGTCTTCGACACGGCGATCACGGCGACGCCGGCGACCGTCAACCCGGGGCAGTCCACCGTCATCACCGGTTCCGGCTTCGCGGCGAACGAGCAGGTCACGCTCGCCGCGCCCGGCTTCGATCCGGTCATCACGACGGCGAACGCCGCTGGCGAGATCAGCCAGCCGGTCGCGATCCCCGCCGGCTTCACTCCGGCGACGGTCACATTCACCGCCACGGGGGAGACCTCTGCCACCCCGGCCACCACCGACCTCGTCGTCGCACCGTTCGTCACGGCGATCACCGCGGACCCGGCGACGGTCGCCCCCGGCGGCAGCACGACGATCACCGGAACCGGCTTCCTGGCCGGTGAGTCGGTGTCCATCACCGTGCCGGGCATCACCGACCCCGTCGTCACCACAGCCACGTCCACGGGCACGATCTCGACGAGCCTCACGTTCCCGGCGGCCTTCCCACTCGGACCCGTGACGGTCACGGCGACCGGCGCCTCCTCGGCCAGCCCGGCGACCACGACGGTCACCGTGGAGGCCACGCAGTACGTCACCGAGATCACCGTCGACCCGGCGAGTGTCCTCGCGGGCGGCACGACGACCGTCACCGGTTCGGGCTTCGCCGGGGGCGAGACGGTCACCGTCACCATCCCCGACGCCGACCCGGTGACCACCACGGCCACCGCAGACGGCGACATCGAGGTCGACCTCACGGTGCCCACGGACTACCCGACCGGTTCGATCGTCGTCACCGCGGTCGGTGCGACCTCCGACACCCCGGCCACGACGAACCTCGCAGTCGCCTACGACACGTCGATCGTCGCCGTCCCCGACACCATCGCCGGTGGGACGACCACGATCATCAACGGTGCAGGGTTCGCCCCCGGTGAGGACGTCGTCGTGACGTTCCCCGGCCTCGACCCGATCACCGTCACGGCCACCACGCTCGGCGCGATCGGCACCCCCATCGCGGTCCCGCAGGACTTCGCGGTCGGCGACGTCACGGTCACCGCCCTCGGCGCCGTGTCCGCGACGGAGGCGACCACCGTCGTCACCGTCACCGCGACGATCTACGACACCGCCATCACGCTCGACCCGACGTCGCTCATCCCGGGTACCTCGACGACCGTGACCGGCTCCGGCTTCCTGCCCGGCGAGACCGTCACCGTCGGCTACCCGGGCGGTACCCCGGTGACCGTCGAGGCCGACGCCGACGGCGACTTCACCGTCGAGCTCCCCATCCCCGCCGGCACCCCGGCCGGAACGCTCGTCGTCACCGCGACCGGCGAGACCTCCGCGACCCCGGCGACCGCCGACCTCGAGGTCCTGCCCTACGACACGGCCATCACGGCCGACCCCGCGACGCTGCTCCCCGGGAACGCCACCACGATCACCGGTACCGGCTTCGCGGCGGACGAGTCGGTCTCCGTCTCCTACCCCGGCGGAACGCCGGTCGTCGTGACGGCGGACGGCGACGGCGAATTCAACGCCGTGCTCCCGATCCCGTCCGGGACGCCGGCGGGCACGCTGACGGTCACCGCCACCGGTGCCGTCTCCGGTGTCCCGGCGACGACGGATGTCACCGTCGAGGCCTACGACACCGCGATCACGCTCGACCCGTCGACCGTCGCTCCCGGCGGCAGCACCGTCGTCACCGGCTCCGGCTTCGTGCCGCAGGAGACGGTCACCATCACCATCCCCGGCCTCACCACCCCGGTGACCACCACGGCGAACGGCGACGGTGAGATCACCGTCAGCGTCTTCCTGCCCGGCGACTTCCCGCTCGGCGACGTGACGGTCACCGCCACCGGCGAGGTCTCGGCCACCCCGGCCACCGCGGACCTCACGGTCGAGGCCACCACCTACGTCACCGCCATCACGGCCGACCCGACGACGGTCGTCGCCGGCGAGAGCACGCTCGTCACCGGTACCGGCTTCGAACCCGACGAGACGGTCACCGTCTCGATCCCGGGTGCGCCCGCGGTCACCACGCAGGCGTCGGGGACCGGCACCATCTCGGTGCTCCTCCCGATCCCTGACGACTACGCCGAAGGCTCGGTCGTCGTGACCGCGCTCGGCGAGGTCTCCGAGACCCCGGCCACCACGAACCTCACGGTCGACGTGGTCTACACCCCGACGATCGCCGCCGACCCGGCGACCGTCCCCGGCGGCACCGCCACCGAGATCACGGGCACCGGCTTCGCACCGACCGAGAGCGTCACCGTCACCTTCCCCGGGCTCGACCCGGTCACGGTCACCTCCAACGCCGACGGTGAGATCACGACCACCATCGCCGTCCCGCAGGACTTCGCGGTCGGTCCCGTGACCGTCACCGCGCTCGGCGTCGTGTCGGCCACCGAGGCGACGACCACGGTCGACGTCACCGCCACCGTGTACGACACGGCGATCACCGCCGACCCGGATGCGCTCCTGCCCGGCGGCAGCACCACCGTCACCGGCACGGGCTTCCTGCCCGGCGAGTCGGTCACCGTCTCGATCCCCGGCGGCACGCCCGTCGTCGTCGAGGCCGGGACCGACGGCGGCATCACCGCGATCCTGCCGATCCTGTCCGGCACGCCCGCCGGACCCATCGTCGTCACCGCCGTCGGAGCCGTCTCGAACACGCCGGCCACCGCGACGGTCACGGTCCAGGCGTTCGACACCACGCTCACGGCGACCCCGTCCACGCTGAACCCCGGCGACTCGACGATCCTCTCGGGCAGCGGCTACGTCGCGAACGAATCGGTGACCATCTCGGCCCCCGGCTTCGACGACGTCGTCACCACAGCGAACGGGCTCGGCGAGATCAGCCAGGTCGTCGCCTTCCCGGCCGGATTCGTGCCGGCCACCGTGACTTTCACGGCCACCGGCACCCTCTCGCTCACCCCGGCGCAGACCTCCGTGGTGGTCGAGGCCATCGTCTACGACACGGCGATCACCGTCGACCCGACGACCGCCAACCCCGGCGGCACCACCACCGTCACGGGCACCGGCTTCGCACCGAACGAGACCGTCACGATCACGATCCCCGGCGGCGACCCCGTCACGGTCACGACGGACGGCGACGGCGACTTCACGCAGGAGGTCACCATCCCGGCCGGCACCCCGGCTGGACCGATCACGATCACCGCGACCGGTGAGACCTCGAACACACCGGCTGACGCCGACGTGACCGTGGAGGCGTACGAGACCGCGATCACCGCGGCCCCCGGCACCCTGCTCCCCGGCACCTCGACCACGATCACCGGCACCGGCTTCGCGCCGAACGAGTCGGTCTCCGTGTCGATCCCGGGCGGTACCCCGGTCGTCACGACGACGAACGGCACCGGTGGCTTCACCGTCGCGCTGCCGATCCCCTCGGGCACGGCCGCCGGCGACCTGGTCGTCACCGCGACCGGTGCACTCTCCGCGACCGACGCCACGACCACCGTCACCGTGCTCGCCTACGAGACGGCGATCACGCTGGATCCGGCGACGGTCGCCCCTGGTGGCAGCACCACCGTCACCGGCACCGGGTTCGCCGCGAACGAGAGCGTGAACGTCACGGTCCCGGGCATCGTCGACCCGTTCCCGACCACGGCGAACGCCGACGGCGAGATCTCGGTGAGCATCCTGCTCCCCGCGGCCTTCCCGATCGGTGACGTGACGGTCACGGCGACGGGTGTGGTCTCGGCCACCCCGGCAAGGGCCACCCTCGCGGTCGAGCCGACGCTCTACGTCACCGCGATCACGGCCGACCCGGCAACGGTCGTCGCCGGCTCGAGCACGCTGATCACCGGGACCGGCTTCGAACCGGACGAGGACGTCACCGTCTCGATCCCGGGCGCCGACCCCGTCACCACCCAGGCCTCCGGGACCGGCACCATCTCGGTGTCGCTGCCCGTGCCGGCCGACTACGCGGAGGGCTCGGTCGTCGTGACCGCGCTCGGTGCGACGTCCGACACCCCGGCCTCGACGAACCTCGCGGTCGACGTCGTCTACACGCCGACGATCGACGCCGACCCGGCCACGGTCGCCGGTGGGACGTCCACGGACATCACCGGCTCGGGCTTCGCGCCCACCGAAAGCGTCACGGTCACCTTCCCCGGGCTCGCCCCGGTGACGGTCTTCTCGAACGCCGACGGTGAGATCACCACCTCGTTCGCGGTGCCGCAGGGCTTCGCGACCGGCCCGGTCACGGTCACCGCCCTCGGGGTCGTGTCCGCGACGGAGGCGACCACCACGGTCACGGTCGAGGCCACGGTCTACGACACGGCGATCACACTCACGCCGGACACGCTCAACCCGGGCCAGAGCACGACGGTCACCGGTTCCGGCTTCCTGCCGGGCGAGTCGGTCAGTGTCTCGATCCCCGGCGGCGACCCCGTCGTGGTGACGGTGAACGGTGCGGGCGGCTTCACGGCCACCCTGCCGGTGCCGGCCGGAACGCCGGCCGGTCCGGTCACGGTGACCGCCGTCGGTGCGACCTCGGCGACGCCCGCCGACGCCGAGCTCACCGTGGAGGCGTACGCCACCGCGATCGTCGCGAACCCCAGCACGGTCACGGCCGGTGGGGCGACGCTCATCACCGGTACCGGCTTCGCGGCCGACGAGTCGATCACGGTCACGGTGCCCGGTGGTACCGCGGTCCCGGCGACGACGAACGGTGCCGGCGAGTTCTCGGTGGGCATCACCGTCCCGGCGGGAACCACCGCTGGTCCGCTGGTCGTGACGGCCGAGGGTGCGGTGTCGCAGACGCCCGCCACGGCGACCGTCACCGTGACAGCCATCGTGTTCACGCCGGTCATCACCGCTGATCCCGCCGCGCTCATCGCGGGGAACTCCACCGTCATCACGGGCTCGGGCTTCGCCGCCAACGAGTCGGTGACCGTGTCGATCCCCGGCGCTCCGGTGGTCACGCAGGTGACGAACGCCGGCGGAGGCTTCACGGCCACGCTGCCGGTGCCCGCCGGGTACGCCCTCGGTGACGTCACGGTGACGGCTCTCGGGGTCGCATCGGACGAGCCGGCGACGACGACCATCGAAGTCCTCGCCTACGACACGGCGATCACGGTCGACCCGTCCTCGGTGCTGCCGGGTGAGTCGGTCACGGTCGACGGGACGGGCTTCGCCGGGAACGAGACCGTCACGGTCTCCGTCCCGGGTGCGCCGCCGGTCACCGTGGTGACGAACGCGGACGGTTCCTTCACCGTCGAGCTGCCCATCCCGGACGACTTCACGCCGGGCCCCGTGACGGTCACCGCCGAGGGCGATGTCTCCGAGACGCCGGCCGAGGCCGACGTGACGATCGAGGACGGCGCGGTCGACGTCGACACCGACGCTGCGGCCGTCGATGTGGACGCCGCGGCTGACGTGGACGTCGACGTGGACACCGACGGCGCCGCTGATGTGGACGCTGACACCGATGCTGCGGCTGACACGGACACGGACGCTGCCGCCGATGTGGATGCTGCTGCGGACACGGATGCTGCCGCCGATGTGGATGCTGCTGCGGACACGGATGCTGCCACCGATGCCGCTGCGGACACGGATGCTGCCACCGATGTGGATGCCGCTGCTGACACCGACGCTGCCGCCGATGTCGATGCTGCAACGGATGTGGATGCTGCTGCCGACACCGATGCTGCTGCTGATGTAGATGCTGCGGCTGACACCGATGCTGCAACGGACGTGGATGCTGCTGCCGATGTCGATGCCGCTGCTGACACGGACGCTGCAACGGATGTGGACGCTGCCGCGGACACGGATGCTGCCACCGATGTGGATGCCGCTGCTGATACGGATGCTGCCGCCGATGTCGATGCTGCCGCTGACACCGATGCTGCTGCGGACGTGGATGCCGCTGCTGACACGGACGCTGCTGCCGACACCGATGTTGCCGCGGACGTGGATGCCGCTGCTGACACGGACGCTGCCGCCGACGTGGATGCTGCTGCTGATGTCGATGCAGCAACGGATGTGGATGCTGCTGCTGACACCGATGCTGCAACGGATGCGGATGCTGCTGCTGACACGGACGCTGCTGCCGATGTGGATGCTGCGGCTGATGTGGATGCTGCTGCTGACACCGACGCCGCCGCTGACACCGACGCCGCCGCTGACACGGATGCTGCCGCTGACACGGATGCTGCSGCTGACACGGATGCTGCCGCTGACGTRGACGCCGCGGCCGATGTGGATGCTGCCGCCGACACCGACGCTGCTGCTGATGTGGATGCTGCCGCTGACACGGATGCTGCGGCCGATGTGGACGCTGCGGCTGACACGGATGCTGCCGCTGACGTGGACGCCGCKGCCGACACCGACGCTGCGGCCGATGTGGACGCTGCTGCGGACCTCGACGCTGCTGTTGACGTGGATGCCGCCGCTGACACCGATGCTGCTGCCGATGTGGATGCTGACGCTGACACGGATACTGCTGCTGACACGGATGCTGCTGCTGACGTGGACGCTGCTGCCGACACCGACACCGATGCTGCGGCTGACACCGACGCCGCTGCTGATGTGGATGCCGACACCGACACCGATGCTGCTGCGGACGTGGATGCCACTGCTGACACGGACGCTGCCGCTGATGTGGATGCTGCTGCTGACACGGATGCTGCCGCTGACGTAGACGCCGCGGCCGATGTGGATGCTGCTGCCGACGCGGACGCTGCTGCGGACCTCGACGCTGCTGCTGATGTGGATGCGGCCGCTGACACCGATGTGGATGCTGACGCTGACACGGATGCTGCTGCGGACGTGGACGCTGCTGCTGATGTGGATGCCGCCGCTGACACCGATGCTGCTGCCGATGTGGATGCTGACGCTGACGTGGACGCTGCTGCCGATGTGGATGCTGCCGCGGATACCGACGCTGCTGCTGATGTGGATGCTGCCGCCGACACCGATGCTGCTGCCGATGTGGATGCTGACGCTGACACGGATGCTGCCGCCGATGTCGACGCTGCTACTGACACCGATGCTGCTGCGGACGTGGACGCTGCTGCCGATGTGGACGCTGCGGCTGACACCGACGCCGCCGCTGATGTGGATGCTGCCGCGGACACCGATGCTGCTGCCGATGTGGACGCTGCCGCTGACGCCGTCGATGCTGCCGCTGACGTAGACGCCGCGGCCGATGTGGATGCTGCCGCTGACACCGACGCTGCTGCTGATGTGGACGCTGCCGCCGATACCGACGCTGCTGCCGATGTGGACGCTGCTGCCGATGTGGACGCTGCCGCGGACGTGGACGCTGCTGCCGATGTGGATGCTGCCGCGGACACCGATGCTGCTGCCGATGTGGACGCTGCCGCTGACACCGACGCCGCTGCCGATGTGGACGCTGCGGCTGACACCGACGCCGCCGCTGATGTGGATGCTGCCGCGGACACCGATGCTGCGGCTGATGTGGATGCTGCCGCTGATGTGGATGCTGCTGCTGACACGGACGCTGCTGCTGATGTGGATGCTGCTGCTGACACGGACGCTGCCGCTGATGTGGATGCTGCCGCTGATGTCGATGCTGCTGCTGACACCGCCGCTGACGCGGACGGCACTGACCTCGACTTGAACGCGGACGTCGACGCGGACACCGCGACTGACGCGGACGCTGCTGCTGATGTGGATGCTGCTGCTGACACCGATGCCGCGGCCGACACCGCCGCTGACGCCGACGGCACCGATGTCGACTTGAACGCGGACATCGACGCGGACACAGCGGCTGACGCTGACGCGGACACGGCAGCTGACGCCGACACCGACGCGGACACCGCAGCCGACGCCGACACCGCGGCTGACGCCGATGGCGACACCGACGCCGGCGACGAGCGTCAGGCGACCGTCAAGTGGGTGATGGTCATGCGCGGTACCGGGGAGATCCAGGAGGTCTACGCCACCGGCTTCGAGCCAGGCGAGACGGTCTCGGCCACGGTGTTCTCGACGCCGTTCGCTCTCACCCCGGTCGTCGCAGACGCCTTCGGAAACGCCATCCTCACCTTCCCCGTCCACTCGGCGATGGAACTGGGCAACCACCGGGTGGAGGTCTCCGGATCCGTGACCGGCGAGCTGCCGCTCGAGCGTGAGGCGACAGCCTTCACGGTCATCGAACCGGCCGCCGCAGCGGGGTCACGCCCCGGTCTCCCAAGCACTGGCTTCGACGGCCTGTGGCTCGGGGGACTCGGCGCCACGATGCTCCTCCTCGGAGGTGCCTTCGTGGCTACGCGACGGGCGCGTATGGAGTGACCCCGCTGCGTGGGCCGCGCCGCATTCGGGTCGGCGCGGCCCACTCCTTCTCCCGCGGACGGCACCACCGAACGGGTGCCCCCGCGGTTCATCACCACCAGCACCAAGGAGGAACCGTGACTCCGATCACACGACCATCCGCCGCCCTGCGACAAGCTCCGGGACCGGCACACCATGAGGACCCGGGCCTGCTCGAGGAACCCCACCCTGAGCGACCGACCGCTGAGCCGGTCGACGGCCAGGGACGCTCCACCCGCCGACACCCCGGGGGAGCGACGCCGGCACCGCCGGGGCGGGCCGCGCGCATCGCCGCCGCGGTCTCGATCGCCCTCGTCGGTGTCTACGTCGCCGGCACCCTCGTCATCGTCTCGCCCACGACGCCCGTCCGCGGTGCCGTGGTCGCTGCGGCCGGCCCCTACTTCACGCAGAAGTGGAACGTGTTCGCGCCGAGCATCATGAAGACGAACATCACGTTCTCGGTGCAGGCGCAGTGGCGCGACGCTGACGGTGCTCTGGTCAAGTCCGACTGGGTCAACGTCACGGAGCTCGAGCAGCAGGCGGTCCCCGGTCACGCCGAGCCGTCGCGCATCCAGAAGTCGTCGTGGAACGCGATGCTCGCGTACAACGCCCGGTATCTCGCGCTCGACGCCGAGCAGCGGGAGCTCGTCCGCGACACCTTCATCCAGCGCGCCGACGGTGGCGGCTATCGCGCCCAGTCGGCCGAGTCGCTCATCGCCGACCTCGAGGCCGTGGGCGGGACGCCGAGCACCGGGCGCGGCGACATCGTCCGGTTCCTCCGCTACGACTACATGCTGAAGGAGTACGCGACCGCGTTCTCCACGGCGTACTTCGACGAGGACGTCGAACGGGTCAGGTGGCGGATCGACCGCACCCGCCCGAACGACTTCGAGAACCGGTTCTCCGAGGAGCAGCAGTTCGACGCCACCACCGTCACCTTCGGCTGGCGACACGTGGACGACGTGATCGACGCCGAGACGCTCGCGGTCTACCGCGACGTGATCAGCCGCTACGGAGGTGCACGATGAACGCCGTCCGCACAGGGTTCGACCGCTTCACCGGATGGGTCACGGGTGCCAAGCACGCCGGGTACAGCCTCTCCGCGCTGCGCATCCTCTACGGGATCGCGATCGTCAGCTTCCTCCTCACGAGCCTCGCCGACCGGCACTACCTGTGGGGTGTCGCGTCCCGATGGGTGGATCCGGAGGCCAGACGTCGTGCCTGGTTCCCGCTGTTCGAAGTGGTGTTCACGAAGGACAGCGCCTTCCTCTTCGACCTCGCCTACGGGGCGTTGATCGTGCTGGGCGTCCTGTTCCTCATCGGCTGGCAGACCCGCTTCGTCACGCCCGTGCTCCTCGTGTTCTGGGTGGGGCTCGCGACGAACAGCACGGTGCTCACGAACGGTGGCGACACGATCCTCCGCATCACCCTCCTCTTCCTCGTGTTCGCGAACCTCTCGCGGCACTGGTCGGTCGACGCGTGGCTCGCGCGTCGGCGGGGCCGGGAGCCACGCCCCCTCCTGCGCGGGCGTCTCGCGATCCCCGAGTGGTTGGGGAACGCGGCGAACAACACCGCGGTGCTGCTCTGCGGCTACCAGATCATGCTCGTGTACGTGAACTCGGGCATCTACAAGCTCATGGGTCCGGAGTGGCGCGAGGGGACGGCGTTCTACTACTCGCTCGTGCTCGACGTGTTCCGCCCGTTCCCGGCGCTCAGCGACCTGGCCTGGCAGATCGCGCCGTTCGTGTGGGTCGCGACGTTCCTGTCGGTGTGGGTGCAGCTCCTGTTCCCCGTCCTCGTCCTCTGGCGGCCGACCCGCATCGTCGCCCTCGGGTTCACGATCCTCATGCACCTCGGCATCGGGCTCTTCCTCGGGCTGTGGCCGTTCTCGCTCGCGATGATCGCCCTCGACCTGCTGTTCGTCCGCGACCGCACCTGGGTGGCCACCGGCCGATGGGCGACGCACGCCGGGGGAGTCCTCCGCCAACTGCTGCCCGATCGCTCGGCGTCCGTCGGGCGCGAGGCAGCGGAGCGACCTGTCACGACGGCGGCCGGTTCGCCGTCGTGACACCAACCGTCTCGCGCGTTCGGGTGCGAGACGAACAGGCGGTCGGCGCCACGGTTGCGCCGACCGCCGCCTTCTTGTCCGTCCCGGCCCTCGAGCCGTCCCCGTTCGTTCGCCCATTCTTGGGCGAGTGAACGCTCCCTCGCCCAAAAATGGGCGAACGAATGCACCCGGATCTGTGTTTCCCTGTGTTTGTGTGATACTTTCTTCGCACTGCAAGCCTGTAACACCGGAAACGAAGGTCAAGGACGACGCATGTACGCGACGGAGCGGCACGAGCACATCACCAGCCGGGTGAAGACGAGCGGACGGGTCTCCGTCGCCGACGTCTCCCGGGAGCTGGGCGTCACCGCCGAGACCATCCGCCGCGACCTCGACCAGCTCGAGTCCTCCGGCATCCTGCGCCGGGTCCACGGCGGTGCCGTCTCCGCGGCCCGCGCGTCCGTCGCCGAGGCCAGCCTCGCCGAACGCCAGGACCAGCGCCGCGACGCGAAGGCGACGATCGCCCGTGCCGCCCTCCGCCTCATCCCCGACACGTTCAGTGGTTCGATCGTCATCGACGCCGGGACGACCACGGCGCACCTCGCCGACCTCCTCGTCACCTGGCGGCCGGCCGTCGCCGGCCAGACGCTCACCGTCATCACGAACTCCGTGCCGATCGCGGCGACGCTCCACCACTGCGACCACGTCGAACTCCACCTGCTCGGCGGTCGGGTCCGCGGCATCACGAGCGCCGCGGTCGGCAGCACCACCGTCGACGAGCTCGGCCGTTTCCGTCCCGACATCGCCTTCGTCGGCGCGAACGGCGTGAGCGCCGACTTCGGCCTGAGCACGCCCGATGAGCTGGAAGGGGCCGTGAAGTCCGCGATCGTCCGCGGTTCCCGCCGGGCCGTCGTCCTCGCCGACGCCGCCAAGCTCGGCGAGGAGGCGCTCATCCGCTTCGCCGCCCTCGATGAGATCGACACCGTCATCACCGACGAACCCGTCGCGGCGGAGCTCGCCACGGCCTTCGAGGGCGCCGGCGTCGAGGTGGTCGTCGCATGATCATCACCCTGACCGCCAACCCCTCCCTCGACCACACCGTCGAACTGCCGGGCGTCGTCGAGCGTGGCGAGGTCCTCCGGGCACTCGCGAGCCGTGAGCAGCCGGGTGGCAAGGGCGTCAACGTCTCACGGGCCGTCGCCGCCGCCGAACTGTCGACCGTCGCCGTCCTCCCCGGTGAGTCGAGCGACCCGATGGTCGAATCGCTCCGCGACCAAGGCATCGACGTCCTCGCCGTCCCGACCGGGCAGCCCGTGCGCCGCAACATCACCCTGACCGAGCCCGACGGCACGACGACGAAGATCAACGAGCCGGGGCCGCTCCTCAGCGAGGACGACGCCACTCGGCTCGTCGACGCGACCGCCCGTGCCGCGGCCGGCGCCGAGTGGTTGGTCGTCGCCGGCTCCCTGCCGCCCGGCCTCGCACCCGACTTCTACGCCAGGGTCGTGCGGGCCGCCCGGGCGCTCGCCGCCGACGGTCGTCCGCTCGTCGCCGTCGACAGCTCCGGCGCACCGCTCGCCGCCCTCCTCGCCGCCTTCGCGGACAGTGGTGAACGCGTCGACCTCATCAAGCCCAACGGTGCCGAACTGGCCGAACTCACCGGCACCGCGTCCGGCGAGGACATCGAGGCCGACCCGGCGCTCGCCGCCGCCGTCGCTGCGACACTCGTCGGCTCTGCCGAGGCGCCCGGCCCCGTCGTCGCCGTCCTCGTCACCCTCGGCTCGCGAGGCGCCGTCCTCGTCGAAGCCGACCAGGCCTGGTTCGCCCAGGCCCCGAAGATCGTGGCGCGCAGCACCGTCGGCGCGGGGGACTCCTCCCTCGCCGGCTACCTGATCGCGCACACCGCAGGCCTCCCGCCTGCAGCCCGCCTCGCGCAGGCCGTCGCCCACGGAGCCGCAGCCGCGGCGCTCCCCGGCAGCGACGTCCCGGCGCTCAGCGAGACCGACGCCGCAGCCATCGACGTCGGCCCGCTTCCGCATCTCGACAGGCTCGGTGACCGGGCGTTGCACCTCATGCGTCCCTGATCCACCGACCACGTACCAACCGAAGCAGCAGCAGCATCCGTTTCGAAGGAGAACCCAGATGTCCACCCCATTGATCACCACCGGCCTCGTCGCCCTCGACGCCGACCTCGGCACCGATCGCGCGGGCGTCATCCGCGCGCTCGCCGAGCTCGTCGTCCGGGCCGGCCGTGCCACCGACACCGACGCGTTGTTCGCCGACGCCTGGGCTCGCGAGAGCAAGACAGACACCGGCATCCCCGGCGGCATCGCGATCCCGCACTGCCGTTCCGCCGCCGTCACCGAGCCGACGCTCGCGATGGCCCGCGTCTCGCCGCTCGTCGACTTCGGTTCCGACGACGGCCCCGCGGACCTCCTCTTCTTCATCGCCGCTCCGGATGGTGCCGATCAGGCGCACCTGGCACTGCTGTCGAAGCTCGCCCGCTCGCTCATCAAGCCCGAGTTCGTGACCTCGCTCCGTGAGGCCCCCGACGCAGCAGCCGTCGTCTCCCTCGTCGAGGGCGCGCTCGGCGACGCCCCGAAGGCCGCCACGGCACCCGCTGCGGAGCGCGCCGCCTCGGCTCCCGTCGAGTCCGCGGGCGAGGCGAACCGCCCCGTCCTCATCGCGGTCACGTCCTGCGCCACCGGCATCGCCCACACCTACATGGCGGCCGACTCGCTCGCCGCCACCGCCAAGCGCCTCGGTGTCGAACTCCACGTCGAGACGCAGGGCGCGTCCGGCGCGACCCCCCTGCCCGCCGATGTCGTCGCGAAGGCGCAGGCGGTCATCTTCGCCGTCGACGTGGACGTCCGCGACGTCACCCGCTTCGCCGGCAAGCCCGTCATCAAGGCGCCGGTCAAGCGCGGCATCGATGCGCCCGAGCAGCTCATCAACGACGCGGTCGCCGCGATCTCCAACCCGAACGCCCCGCGCGTCGCCGCTGCGGCGGGAGAGGCGTCCGCTTCGACGTCGGACAAGAAGGACGCGAACGTCGGTCAGTCGATCAAGCGTTGGCTCCTCACGGGTGTCAGCTACATGATCCCGTTCGTCGCCGGTGGCGGTCTCCTCATCGCGCTCGGCTTCCTCCTCGGTGGGTACAACATCACGGAGAACGCCGGCAAGATCATCGTCGAGAACAGCCTCGCGAACCTCCCGGCGGGCGGCCTCGGCACCTACCTCGGTGCCGTCGCGTTCTCCATCGGTGACGCGTCCATGAAGTTCCTCGTTCCCGCCCTCGCCGGCTACATCGCCTACGCGATCGCCGACCGACCGGGCATCGCGCCCGGGTTCGTCGCCGGTGCCGTCGCCCTCCTCATGAGCGCCGGCTTCCTCGGCGGACTCGTCGGCGGTCTGCTCGCCGGTGGTGTCGCTTACGGCCTCGGCCGCCTGAACGTGCCGCGCTGGCTGCGTGGGCTCATGCCCGTCGTGATCATCCCGCTGCTCGGCTCGATCGTCGCCTCCGGCCTGATGATCCTCGTCCTCGGTGGTCCGATCGCCGCGCTCATGGGTGGCCTCAACACGTGGCTGTCCAGCCTCACCGGTGTCTCCGCGATCCTGCTCGGCGTCATCCTCGGCACGATGATGGCGTTCGACCTCGGTGGCCCGGTCAACAAGGTCGCGTACTCCTTCGCCGTCGCCGGTCTCGGTGCCGGCACGCTCGCCAACCAGGCACCGTGGCAGATCATGGCCGCCGTCATGGCCGCCGGTATGGTGCCGCCGCTCGCGATGGCCCTCGCCTCGACCGTCCTCAGCCGTCGTTCGTTCACCGCCGTCGAGCGGGAGAACGGCAAGGCTGCCTGGCTGCTCGGCGCCGCGTTCATCAGCGAGGGTGCCATCCCGTTCGCCGCCGCCGACCTGTTCCGCGTCATCCCGGCGTCGATCCTCGGTGGTGCCGCCACCGGTGCGCTCATCATGGCGACCGGCGTCACGTCGCAGGCACCGCACGGTGGTGTGTTCGTGTTCTTCGCGATCGGCAACTTCGCGATGTTCGCCGTGTCGGTCCTCGTCGGCACCGTCATCACCGCCGTCGCCGTCGTCCTGCTCAAGCGGTTCGCCCGCCGTCGCCCGGTGGAGGGTGCGGACGCCGCAACCTCCGCCGTCGGCACCGAGCAGGCGACCGTCCGCCCGGCCACCGTCTGACCCACTCCGGGCCTGATCCACAGCCGGACCTGATCCACAGCCGGACCTGATCCACTGGTCAGGCCCGTCCACTCGACACCGAACCTGAGAAGGAGCATCATCATGGCCGAACGCCAAGCCACCATCGCCAGCCGCGTCGGGCTGCACGCCCGCCCCGCCAAGCTCTTCATCGAGACGGTCAAGCGCCAGCCGGTGCCCGTCACGATCGAGCTCGGCGACTCCGGGCCGCTCGACGCCTCCAGCATCCTCACGATCATGAGCCTCGGCGCCACGAACGGTGACGTCGTCACCCTCCGTGCCGAGGGCGAGGGCGCCGACGAGGCGCTCGCCGAACTCGCCGGCCTCCTCGAGACGGACCTCGACGCCGAGTAGTCACCCGCAACGACGGAACCCCGCCACCCGAGTCAGCTCGGGTGGCGGGGTTCCGTCGTTGCTGCCCTTCGACAGGCTCAGGGACCGGAAAGGGTCTGGTCACTGAGCTTGTCGAAGTGCGGTGTTGGTCGAGTGCCCTTCGACGGGCTCAGGGACCGGGTCCGCGGGGACCGTCCTGGTCACTGAGCTTGTCGAAGTGCGGTGTTCGTCGGGTGCCCTTCGACAGGCTCAGGGACCGGGGATCCGGTCACCGAGCCTGTCGAGGCGCGGTCGGCTAGGCCGAGCGTCGGCGTCGCGCGACGAGCACGGAGCCGAAGCCGACGATGCCGAGCAGCAGTGCGACCAGCCCGACGGTCGACACGTCGACACCCGTGCGCGACAGCGAGTCGGCACCCGTGGTCGAACCACCCGAGGGTGAGCTCGTGCCGTCACCGCTCCCGACCGTGCCGCCACCGGAGCCCGTGCCGGGCCCGGTTCCGGGGTTCGTGCCCGGGTCGGTGCCGGGATCGGTTCCCGGGTCCACCACGGCGGCCAGGACGGTCACGGGTGCGGACGTCGTCTCGACCGGCGCGAAGCCGTCGGCCGAGACCGCGACCCGAACCGCGAGCGCGGCACCGGCACTGCCGGCGGGCGGGGTGAACGTCGCCGTGTCGGCCCCGTCCATCACCTCGTCGTCGAGCAGCCACGCGTAGACCACGGTCGCGTCCTCCGGGTCGAGGACGACCGCCGCGGTCGTCGCCACCCCTTCGCGCGCCACGCTCGAGAGCGTCGCGGTCGCGACCGCCGTCCGGGCGAAGGTGATCGTCGTCGACTGCGTGGTCGTACCGTCGGCCGCCGTCACCGTGATGACGACGCCGTCGCTCGCGTCGGCCGCAGCACGGGCTGCAGCAGCCGGAGCAGCGGCGAGCGGTTCGATCGTGACCGTCGCGTCGCGGTCGGCGGGGACCGCATCGATCACGGGATCCGCGGAACCCGCCAGCGGCACCTCGTACTCGAGGACGCCTGCGTCGAAGCCCTCGACCGGCGTGCCGTTCACGCGCAGTGCCGCGAGGCCGGCTTCGGTGGCGACCGACGGCGCGAGCGCGTAGATCTCCACCTCGGAGACGACCAGGTGCGTGTTCGGGTAGGCCGTCATGACGACGCGCACGGCCGTGGTCGACACGCCACCGAGGTCGACGTCGACGACCGGCGCCGTCCCGCTCGCAGGCACGGTGACCGCTCCGCCCGGTGCGTCGATCCACGTCCCGTCGGCGTCGCGGTACTGCACCGTCAGCGCACTCGGCCAACTGTTCGTCCCACCGTCCTTGTAGGCGTAGAACGTCACATGCTCGACCGTCTGCGCGGAACCCAGCTCGTAGCTGAGCGTGTCACCCGCCGGCTTGTCCGACGAGCGCCAGTTCGACCAGCCCTTGTCGGTGCGCACGCCGTTCGTCGTGTTGCTCGCGGGGTAGCCGGACTCCGTCGACGTCGCACTCGCGACGGTCGTCGGGTCGGGAGCGATGTTGCGCTCGCCGGGAGCCGTCACGATGACCGACAGGAGTGCGTCGATCGGTGCGGCTGCCGGGTCGTTGGAGACCGCAGTGCCCGTCACCCGGACGACGCCGGGTTCGGCGAAGTCCTCGTCGGTCAGCGAGTCGACGTCCCACGTCACCGCGGCGTCGAAGCGGTTGGCGCTCGCCCCGATCTGTGCGGGGACGGTGGCCGGGACGGCGTCGATCACGGCGCTCGCCGGTGTGCCGGCGGCGACGGTCAGCGAGACGGGCTCCGTGCTGGTGAACCCGCCGATGTCGACGGTCGCCTGGGCGGAGAAGATCGTTCCCCACCCATCCGTGCCGGACCCGGTCACGACGATTGTGCCGGGGGTGTTCCAGTCCACCGCCGAGGTGTCCCACGTGACCGGGACGGGCGAACCCTGCACGGTGCCGTAGAGCGGTACGACGGTGCCCGGCAGCGCGGCAGGCACACCGGCGATGGTCTGCGCCACGACCGGCTGGACACCGGTGAGGGCGATGTCGACGAACGCCCACGTCTGGTTCGCGCCGTTGTTCGACTGGTAGACGCCGACCGCGGCACCCGTCGTGGTCGACTGGCCGCCGACCTCGAGGGCCTGACTGGTGCCCGCGTTCACGAGGCTCCACTCGGCGCCGTTCGTGGTCGTGGGGATCCACTGCAGGGACGGGTCGGTCGCGGCCTGTTCCCGGGTCGCGGTCACCAGGGAGGTGCCGGCCGACGTCGCGGCGAGGAGTGCGCCCGAACCGCTGCGCATCGCATACCGGTCGGTGCTGGTGCCCCCGCCGGACAGGAGCTCGGCGGTCCAGACCTGTGCGGCACCGGTGGTGGCGTCGGACGCGCGAGGCGCGATCGTGCCGGCCGGGACCGTGCCGGTGGTGCTGGACGCGGTGAACGCCTTCGCGCTCTGCTTGCCGACGAGCTGGTAGCCGTGCCCGTCCTGGAACGGTGCGGCATCCGCGGCGACACCGGTCGCGCCATCGACGAGGAAGGTGGTGACCGACTTCGCCGGGACGGTCAGCGTCGCCTGCTTGGTGACGGGGTCGATCGCGACGGCCGCGCCCTCGACGAGGGCGTTCGCCGTCACATCGTCCGCGGGGGACTCGGTGGTGACGACCGGGGTGACCGTCGCGCCCGGGGCGATGTCCGCGAACTTCGACAGGTCGATGGTGATCGTCCGAGCGGAGGTCGACGGGTTCGCGTGGACGAGCGTCGCACCCGTGCCGTCGGCGCGCAGGGCCGTGGTGGTCTCCGCGTCGGTGGAGGGGATGAGGTGGTCGCCGGGCTGCACGTAGTGGGTGAAGTTGCGGAGCGTGTTGTACTTCGCGTTCGTCTGGACGGAGCAGCTCGGATCGGCGTCACCGTCGGCGATGCGGCGCTCGGAGTCGCCCTCGGCGTTGCAGTCGAAGTCGATGAGCACACTGCCCCAGTTGAGCTTCTCGACCTTCTCCATGTTGTAGAGGTCCTCGACCGGCTGCCAGAGGACCCAGGCCGTCGGCTCGAGGTTCCGGAGGTCGTCGATGAGGTGCGTCGCCATCCCGATGCCGTTGTCGATGTTCGTGAGGTTGTGCTGGCCGCTGGAGTCCCAGTCGCCCTCGACCTCGCTCATCCAGAGCGGCTTGCCGGCGGTCTTCGCGATGTCGCGTGCGACGACGCTGCCGCCCTGTCCGTAACTGTGGACGTTCAGCTGCGTGACGAGGTCCTTGGCGGTCTGCGACCAGCCGTTCCAGTTGGTGGCGAAGATGCCCGGGTTGGTCTCGTCCATCGCGGCGATGACCGCCTCGGTGGACGTGCCTTCGGCCGCCAGGCGCTCGGCGAGGGCCTTGATGACGGTGTCCTGCATGGCGGGCCCGATGTGTGCGCCCTCCTGCCGGCCGCCCTTCGGCCAACCCGTGGCCTCGTCGATCTGCGTGCCCCAGTAGTTCGTGTTGGGCTCGTTGAACGGGTCGATCGTGTCGAAGTCGATGCCGGTGTCGGCCTCGAGGTGGTCGACGACGGTGGTGAGGTACGCGACGAAGTCGTCGACGCTCTCGGGCTTCAGCTGCTCGTCGGCGGCGTTGTAGTTGCCGGAGACGTAGCCGTTCTCGGTCATGAAGTACGGCGGGGAGTTGCTGAAGGCCTCCCACTTCGTGATCTTGTCCTTGAGGGCCGTGAGCCACCAGCGCTGGGTCTCGTCGGCGGTGAAGTCGTAGGAGGCCGGGTCATCGGCGTCCCAGGCCGCGGCGTAGCGGTCGCGGTCGGCGTAGTCGGAGGTGATCGGTCCGTCCGCGTCGCTCGCGCCGAGCTCCGGGTTCCACCAGCCGTCGACGGCGCCGCCGGCGCGGAGGTAGGGCGGGACGTCGCTCGCGTTACCGCCACCGATGTTGTACCGAGCGATGTTGAGGTTGAGGCCGTCCTCCCCGAACACCTTGTCGAAGAGGTCCTGGCGGACGTCGGCGGGGTAGTCGCCGGTCGCGTTGGCAAACCAGACGAGGCTCGTGCCCCAGCCCTCGAAGGCCTCGTTCTGGTAGGCGGGGTTCGGCGTGATGGTCAGGGCGGTGCCCTCCGCAGCGGCGGCAGGCGTCGCCTCCACGGTGGCGAGCGCTGGTGCGATCGCGGCGATGCCGAGGGCGACGGCGACGGTCGCTCCGATCGTTCGGCGGCGGACTGGTGACGGCAGTGTCATCGGTGGTTCCTTCGTTGGAGGCCGTGGAGCAGATCGATGTTCACGTGAACATTCCACGACACGACGTCGCGATGTTCACGTCAACATTTCCGACGAGTATGGGCGACCCCTCACTCGGGTGTCAAGGGCGCCGGTCAGCGCGTGGGTGGGGGAGCGGTGCTCGCGCGCACGACGAGGCGGGTCGGCGTCAGCGGCTCGGAGGACGCCGACGGGCCCTCCTCGATCTCGCGGAGGAGGATCGTGATCGCCCGTCGGCCGATCTCGTCGAAGTCCTGGTGCACCGTCGTGAGCGGCGGCCAGAAGGAGTCCGACTCCGGGGTGTCGTCGAAGCCGACCACGCTGATCGACCCCGGCACGGCCCGCCCGCGTTCGTGCAGGGCACGCAGGAGTCCGAGCGCCATCTGGTCGTTCGAGGCGAAGACGGCGGTGATTTCCGGGCGCTCGGCGATCTCGAGGCCGATCTCGTAGCCGGAGGTCGTCGACCAGTCGCCACGGAACGCGGGCGGCGGCGTGATGCCGGCCGCGCGCAGGGTGTCGCCCCAGCTCTGCTCCCGACGAGCTGCCGAGTAGGAGGTGCGGGGACCGGCGATGTGCCACACGCCCTGGTGCCCGAGGTCGAGGAGGTGCTGCGTGGCGAGTGCCGCACCCTGCGCCTGGTCGTTGTCGACGACCGGGTAGTCGGTGCGCGCGGCCGAGTCGATGACGACGACGGGCAGGCCGGCCGGCAGCTCGACGTCGGCGCCGTCGACGATGTGCGACTCGATCACGATGATGAGCCCGTCGACGTCCTGCTCGCGGAGGCTGTCGAGCGCGACGGCGACGTCGCGCTGCGTGGGGTACTCGACCGGGACGACGGTGACGGAGTACCCGGCCCGCGCCGCCTGCACGGTGATCGCATCGAGCGTGCGCATGTTGCCGTAGGAGGAGAGTGTGAACATCGTGATGCCGATGCTGCGGGTTCGACCGGATCGAAGGGCGCGTGCGGCCCGGTTCGGGCGGTAGCCGAGTTCCGTCATCGCCTCGAGGACGCGGTCGCGAGTGGTGTCGTCGACGTTCGTCAGGCCGTTCGCGACGCGCGACACCGTCTGCGAGGAGACGCCGGCGTGGGCGGCGACGTCCGCCATGGAAGGCGCACGTCTGGCGCGGCCGGGCGCTCGCCGAGTGGTGTCCGTCATGGTCTCCCTATCGTCGCATCCATCCTTGCATGTTGACGTGAACATGCTATGGTACCGAACAGATGTTGACGTAAACATCACCGGCGACACCCCCACCACGCCACACCGCACGACGGTTCCACCCGAATCCAGCAAGGAAGCTGCCCATGACCACCACGACCGCTCGCACCGGCCGGCCACCAGCGGTCCGCGTCCACCGCCGCGACCGCCGGGATTGGAAGGGGTGGGCGTTCATCGCCCCCTTCATGATCGTCTTCGCGCTGATGATCATCGCGCCCCTCGTCTACGCGCTCTACCTCAGCTTCTTCCAGGAGAAGCTCATCGGTGGCAACGCCTTCGTCGGGTTCGACAACTACCTCCAGGTCTTCCAAGACCCGAAGTTCTGGGAACCGTTCGGCCGCGTCGCGCTGTTCTTCGTCGTGCAGGTGCCGATCATGCTGGCCCTGTCGCTCACGGCCGCACTCGCACTCGACAGCGCCCGGCTGCACGGCGCCGCGTTCTTCCGCATCGCCCTCTTCCTGCCGTACGCGGTGCCTGGCGTCGTCGCCGCACTCATCTGGGGCTTCATCTACGGCGACCAGTTCGGGCTCGCGGGCAGCTTCAACGACCTCGTCGGCGCGCAGATCCTCGAGCCGTTCAGTTCGCAGGCCGTCCTCGCCTCCATCGGCAACATCGTCACGTGGGAGTTCATGGGCTACAACATGCTCATCTTCTACGCCGCCCTCCGGGTGGTCCCCGGCGAGATCTACGAGGCGGCCGAGATTGACGGCGCCGGACAGTTCCGCACGGTCTTCAGCATCAAGATCCCGGCGCTCCGCGGCGCACTCGTCATCGCGACGATCTTCTCCGTCATCGGGTCCTTCCAGCTCTTCAACGAGCCGAACCTGCTGAAGAACCTCGCCCCCAACGTGATCACGAGCAACTTCACGCCGAACATGTACGCCTACAACCTGTCCTTCGCGGGGCAGCAGTTCAACCTCGCGGCGACGGTCGC
The DNA here is from genome assembly GCF_001423185.1 of Plantibacter sp. Leaf314. NCBI lineage: Bacteria > Bacillati > Actinomycetota > Actinomycetes > Micrococcales > Microbacteriaceae > Plantibacter > Plantibacter sp. Leaf314. The sequence goes on from NZ_LMOB01000003.1 coordinate 454,858, forward strand.
GATCATCATGGGCGTCATCACCGCCGTCATCGCCTACGTCGTGCAGGTGCGCGGCTCCCGACAGGAGAACAGCTGATGGCCACCGTCTCGAACCCCACCGTGCGTCCGCAGACCGTCTCGACGAGCACCGCCCGCAACGCACGCGCCTTCGACCGCCCCACCCGGAAGCGCCACGATCCGCGACGCAAGCGCTCGCTCGTCCTGACGATCGTCATGGCCGTGTTCCTCATCTACTCCGTCGTCCCGATCCTCTGGCTCGTCATCAACGCGACGAAGTCCCAGCCCGACCTCTTCTCCTCCTTCGGCCTCTGGTTCGGCGACGGCGGGTTCAACCTGTGGCAGAACATCGTCGACACCGTGACCTACCGCGACGGCCAGTTCGTCGGCTGGTTCGGCAACACGCTCCTTTACGTCGTCGTCGGCGCCGGTGGGGCGACCCTCCTCGCGACGATCGGCGGCTACGGGCTCGCGAAGTTCCGGTTCCCGGGCAAGCGTGCGGTCTTCGCGATCATCCTCGGCTCCATCGCGGTGCCCGGAACCGCGCTCGCCGTGCCGACGTTCCTCATGTTCAGTCAGCTCGGCCTGACGAACACGCCGTGGGCCGTCATCCTGCCCTCGCTCGTCAGCCCGTTCGGCCTGTACCTGATCTGGACGTACGCGGTCGACGCCGTGCCCACCGAACTGCTCGAAGCGGCACGGATGGACGGCGCGGGGGAGTTCCGCACCTTCTTCACGATCTCGCTCCGGCTGCTCGGACCCGGCATCGTCACGGTCCTCCTCTTCGCGATCGTCGCGACCTGGAACAACTACTTCCTGCCGCTGATCATGCTCTCCGAACCCACCTGGTACCCGCTCACCGTCGGCCTCAGTCAATGGAGTGCACAGGCCACGGGTGTCGCGGCCCAGCCGATCTTCAACCTCGTGATCACCGGATCGCTCCTGACCATCGTCCCGATCGTCATCGCGTTCCTCTTCCTGCAGCGCTTCTGGCAGTCCGGCCTCAGCGCCGGCAGCGTCAAGGGCTGATCCGCTCCCGTCCGTCCGGTCCCTGAGCCTGTCGAAGGGCCCCGGTCCACAACCGCTTTCCCCCGGTCCCTGAGCTTGTCGAAGGGCCACCAGCACCACTCCTCCTCCCAACGCAGTGAAAGGAAACACCCATGAAGCGCATCTCACCGTCCCGCACGGTCCTGCGCCGCGCGGCCACGGCGGCCGTCGCGTCCGCGATGATCGGAGCGTCGCTCGTCGCCTGCTCGTCCGGCGGCGGCACCACCGCCTCGGGCGACGCCAAGGACATCGAATCGGCCCTCGAGGCCGGTGGCGAGCTGACCTACTGGTCGTGGACCCCGTCCGCGGAGGCCCAGGTCGCCGCGTTCGAGAAGGCCTACCCCAAGGTGAAGGTCAACCTCGTGAACGCGGGCACCAACACCACCGAGTACACGAAGCTGCAGAACGCGATCAAGGCCGGCAAGGGTGCCCCGGACGTCGCGCAGGTCGAGTACTACGCCATCCCGCAGTTCGCGCTGAGCGACTCCCTCGTCGACCTCAACGCCTACGGCTTCGGCGACCTCAAGGACGACTACAGCCCCGGACCGTGGAGCTCCGTCAACATCGGCGACGGCCTGTACGCCCTCCCGCAGGACTCCGGCCCCATGGCCATGTTCTACAACAAGACGGTGTTCGACCAGTACGGCATCGCCGTCCCGACCACCTGGGACGAGTACATCGCCGCCGCGGCCCAGCTGCACACCGCCGACCCGTCGAAGTACATCACCAACGACTCCGGTGACTCCGGCTTCGCGACCAGCATGATCTGGCAGGCCGGTGGCCGTCCCTTCACCGCCGACGGCACCAAGGTGAGCGTCAACCTCGCCGACGAGGGCTCGAAGAAGTGGGCAGACACCTGGAACCAGCTCGTCGAGGGTGACCTGCTCTCCGACGTCCCCGGGTGGAGCGACGACTGGTACAAGTCGCTCGGCAACGGCAGCATCGCGACCCTCATCACGGGCGCCTGGATGCCCGGCGTGCTCGAGTCGTCCGTCGCCGAGGCCTCCGGCCAGTGGCGCGTCGCCCCGATCCCGACCTACGACGGCAAGCCGGCCAACGCCGAGAACGGTGGCGGCGGCCAGGTCGTGCTGAAGCAGAGCAAGAACCCGGCGCTCGCCGCGGGCTTCCTCAAGTGGCTGAACAACGACGAGGAGAGCGTCAAGGTCTTCCTCGACAACGGCGGCTTCCCGGCGACCACCGCCGACCTGAACTCCGACGAGTTCCTCTCCGCCGCCCCCGAGTACTTCGGTGGACAGAAGATCAACGAGGTGCTCGTCCAGGGTGCCAAGGACGTGTCGACGGGTTGGCAGTACCTGCCCTACCAGGTCTACGCGAACAGCATCTTCGCCGACACCGTCGGGCAGTCCTACGCCAACCGGGCAGACCTGAACGACGGTCTCGCCGACTGGCAGAAGCAGCTCGTCGAGTACGGCAACACGCAGGGCTTCACGGTCACCGAGAAGTAGTCGTCCACCGGCTCCGGTCCCTCCCGGAGCCGGTGGCGCGGCCTGCGGCGACACCGCGGGCACCTGCACCATCAGCACCATCGACCGTGGCCGGTCGGCGGACCCGCACGGGTCTCGTCGGGCCGGCCACGGTCGCTCCATCCCGACCTCTTCATCACGGAGCCCCAGCATGCCCACGTTCTCCATCGGCGCCGACGACTTCCTGCTCGACGGCCAGCCGTTCCGGATCCTCTCCGGAGCCCTCCACTACTTCCGGGTGCACCCCGAGCAGTGGGCGGACCGCATCGCGAAGGCGAAGCTCATGGGGCTCAACACGATCGAGACGTACGTGGCCTGGAACCAGCACAGCCCCGAGCGCGGCGTGTTCGACACCACCGGCACCAACGACCTCGAGCGCTTCCTCGACCTCATCGCCGAGGCCGGCATGTACGCGATCGTGCGGCCCGGCCCCTACATCTGCGCCGAGTGGGACAACGGCGGCCTGCCGGGTTGGCTGCTCCACGATCCGGAGCTCGGACTGCGTCGCAGCGAGCCCCGGTACCTCGCGGCCGTCCGCGAGTACTTCGAGGCGCTCCTCCCGATCGTCGCCGCGCGGCAGATCGACCGCGGTGGTCCCGTCATCCTCGTGCAGGTCGAGAACGAGTACGGCGCTTACGGCGACGACCACGACTACCTGCGTACCCTGACCGCCTGGACCCGTGAGCTCGGGATCACCGTGCCGCTGACGACGGTCGACCAGCCGACCGCGCAGATGCTCGAGGACGGCAGCATCCCCGAGCTCCACAAGACCGGTTCCTTCGGCAGCCGTTCGCTCGAACGCCTCGCGACCCTGCGGGAGCACCAGCCGACCGGCCCGCTGATGTGCTCGGAGTTCTGGGACGGGTGGTTCGACCACTGGGGTGAGCACCACCACACGACCCCGGTGGCGGAGACGGCCGCCGACCTCGACGCGCTGCTCGCCACGGGTGCGTCGGTCAACATCTACATGTTCCACGGCGGCACGAACTTCGGGTTCACCGGCGGCGCGAACGACAAGGGGCAGTACCGCTCCCACGTCACGTCCTACGATTACGACGCCCCACTCGATGAGGCCGGTCACCCGACGGAGAAGTTCTTCGCCTTCCGCGACGTGATCGCGAAGTACGCCGAGGTGCCGACGGACATCCCGCCCGCCGCGGCGGACGCGCCGGCGTTCACCGCCGCGTTCGAGTCCGAGGTGCCCTTCGCGCAGGTCGCCGACGAGCTCGCACCGCTCGAAGCGTTCGACCGGATCCCGACGATGGACGAACTCGGGGCCTTCAGCGGTCTCGCACGCTACCGTGCGCGGCTCGGTGGACGTGGCGGCGTGCTGCGGTTCGCCGAGGTGCGCGACCGCGTCGTCGTGTCCGTCGACGGCGTGCCGGTCGGGACGCTGACCCGCGAGTTCCAGGAGCGTTCCCTCGTGATCCCGGCGGGCGAGACGCTCGAACTCCTCCTCGAGAACCAGGGACGCGTCAACTACGGCAGACGCCTCGGTGAGCCGAAGGGCATCATCGGGCCCGTGTCGCTCGACGGCGTCGAACTGACTGCCTGGGGGATCGCGCCGATCGCCCTCGACCGACTCGACGAGGTCGTCGACGCCGCGGCGTCGCGGACGCCTGTCGCACCGATCAGCGGTGCCGGCCCGGTGCTGCTCACCGCGACCGTGACGCTCGATGCACCCACCGACCTGTTCCTCGACACCGCCGCCTGGGGCAAGGGACTCGTCTGGGTGAACGGCTTCCTGCTGGGCCGCTACTGGTCGAGAGGGCCGCAGCACACGCTCTACGTCCCCGGAGGTCAGTTGCGTGCGGGGGCGAACCGGTTCACCGTGTTCGAGTTCCACGCGTTGACCGCGCCGGAGCTCTCCTTCCTGGCCCGTCCGTCGCTCGGTCCCGTGGAGTTCTAGGCGCCGTCCGAGCGGTGGCCGTCCGCTTCCATCGGCGGCCCCGATGTCGGGGGCGACGGCTACCATTGGTGGGTGGTCACTGCTCTGTATCGCCGGTATCGGCCCGAGACGTTCGCCGAGATGATCGGTCAGGCGCAGGTCACCGATCCCCTCATGACGGCCCTGCGCACCAACCGGGTCAATCACGCCTATCTGTTCAGTGGTCCGCGAGGCTGCGGCAAGACGACGTCGGCCCGCATCCTGGCCCGTTGCCTCAACTGCGCCGAGGGCCCGACCGACACCCCCTGCGGTGTCTGCGCGAGCTGTGTCGACCTCTCACGCGACGGCTCGGGCTCGCTCGACGTCGTCGAGATCGACGCCGCCAGCCACAACGGTGTCGACGACGCCCGCGACCTCCGCGAGCGCGCGATCTTCGCGCCGGCCCGCGACCGCTACAAGATCTTCATCCTCGACGAGGCGCACATGGTCACCCCGCAGGGCTTCAACGCGCTGCTGAAGATCGTGGAGGAGCCGCCGGAGCACGTGAAGTTCATCTTCGCGACGACCGAGCCCGACAAGGTGATCGGCACCATCCGTTCGCGCACCCACCACTACCCGTTCCGGCTCATCCCGCCGGCCCAGATGCTCGACTACGTGCAGCAGCTCTGCGACAGCGAGCACGTCGGCGTCGAGCCGGGCGTCCTGCCGCTCGTGGTCCGCGCCGGTGGCGGTTCGGCGCGCGACACCCTGTCGCTGCTCGACCAGCTGATGGCCGGCTCGGAGGGCGACTCGGTCGACTACGAACGTGCCGTCGCGCTGCTCGGCTACACGCACACCGCGCTGCTCGACGAGGTCGTCGACGCCCTCGCCGCGCGCGACTCCGGGGCCGCGTTCAGCACGGTCGACCGCGTCATCCAGACGGGACAGGACCCCCGACGCTTCGTCGACGACCTGCTCGAACGACTCCGCGACCTCATCGTCGTGGCCGCCACCGGGGAGAACGCGGCCGCCGTGCTGCGTGGTCTGCCCCAGGACGAACTCGACAAGATGCTCGGCCAGGCGCGTGCCTTCGGCATCGCCGAGCTCTCCCGCACGGCGGACGTCGTCAACGAGGCGCTCACGCAGATGACGGGCGCGACCTCGCCACGGCTCCACCTCGAACTCATGATGGCCCGCATCCTCGTCCCCGCGGCCGACGACTCCGCCCGCGGAGCGCTCGTCCGGGTCGAGCGCCTCGAGCGCCGCATCGGTGTCGACGGTGTCGCAGCCGACCCCACCGCTACAGCGCCCTCGGCCTCGGTTCCGGCACCCGCCTCGAGCCCGGCCGTTCCGGCAGGGGCTCCGTCATCCGCACAGGCCCCGGCCCCCGCATCGTCTCCGGTCCCCGAGCCGGTCGACGCACGCGCAGCTGCCGCTCCCGCGCCGGTCGCCCCTCCGGCCCCGGCCGCGCCCCGCGTCGGCCCGGTCACGCTGCAGCTCGTCCGCGACGCGTGGCCGGAGATCGTCGCCCGGGTCGAGAAGGCCGACCGCAAGGCGTGGATGATCGTCGTCAACGCCCAGGTCGGTGGCTACTCCGACGACGAGGTCCTCACCCTCGTGTTCGCGAACAACAGCGACCTCAACGACTTCAAGGCACGCCACGCTCCGGGCACCGGGGTCGCCGAGGTGCTGCGCACCGCCGTGCTCGACGTCCTCGGCGTGCGGGTCAAGTACCTCGCCAAGGTCGCGGGTGCCGAGGAGCCCCCGGCGGTCCGCGCCGGTGCGGCGGCCTCGGGCCCCACCTCGTCGGAGCCGTCCGCCTGGTCGACGCCGAGCCTGCCGCAGAACGTCCCAGCGCCCGCAGCGCCGTCGTCGACCGGCGGCCCCGCCTCCGCGGCGTCCCGCCCGTCGTGGCCGACGGTCGCGCCGGCCGGAGGAGCGGACGCCGCGTCCTCGTCCGAGCCCGCTGCCGGCGGTTCCGGCGTCGCCGTCATCGAGTCGCCGGCTCCGTCGCCTGCGGCGCCGGTCGAGGAGCGGGCCTCGGTCTCGTCCTCCTCCTGGGCGACGGTCGCCCCGCCGGCCGACGAGCCCGAGCCGTCCTCGGTCCCTGAGCCTGTCGAAGGGCCCACGGCATCTCCGGCGCCTGCCTCCGCCACGCAGCCGTCTCCGGTCCGCGAGCCTGTCGAAGCGCCCACCTCCTCTCCGGCGCCTGCCTCGACGACACCACCGTCTCCGGTCCCTGAGCCTGTCGAAGGGCAGCCCACCCAGCCCACAGGACCCGCAGCTTCCGCCCCGACGACCACGCCGCGCCAGCAGGCCGCGCCGTCGCGCCAGCAGGCGCCCGCCCGAGGTCCCGCCAACGGCGACGCCCTCGGCTCGCGGACCGTCACCTGGGACGTGGTCTCGATCCCGTCCGACGCGGACGCACCGCCGCCGGACGACGAGCCGCCGTACCCCGACCCCTACGACGCCCCGGCGTCCGCGGCGGCCCCCTCGGCTCCCGCCGCTCCGGCTCCGGCCGCTCCAGCCACCCCACCCGAGGCCGAGCGCCGGCAGCCGCTGGTCAAGATGCGTCAGGCGCCCCCGGCGTCGGCGGGCTCCCATCCGGCGGGCGACAACCGGTACGGCGAGAGCGTCGTCCGCGAGCTCCTCGGCGCCACATTCATCGAGGAGCAGCCGCACGAGCCGCGCTCCGGAGGGCGGTAGGCCATGTACGAGGGAATCGTCCAAGATCTGATCGACGAGTTCGGGCGACTGCCGGGCATCGGTCCGAAGTCGGCGCAGCGCATCGCGTTCCACATCCTCCAGACGGAGTCGTTCGACGTGTCGAAGCTCGCCGAGCTCCTCACCGTCGTGCGCGAGAAGGTGAAGTTCTGCGAGATCTGCGGCAACATCTCCGAGCAGAACCTGTGCAGTGTGTGCCGCGATCCACGGCGGAACCCGGCGCTCATCTGCGTCGTCGAAGAGCCCAAGGACGTCGTCGCCATCGAGCGCACACGTGAGTTCCGCGGGTTCTACCACGTGCTCGGTGGCGCCATCAGCCCCATCGACGGCGTCGGGCCCGACGACCTCAACATCCGTCGACTCATGCAGCGTCTGGCCGACGGCACGGTCACCGAGGTCATCATCGCGACCGACCCGAACCTCGAGGGCGAAGCGACCGCCACCTACCTCAGCCGGCTGCTGCTCCCGATGGGGATCCGCATCACCCGACTCGCCTCCGGCCTGCCCGTCGGCGGTGATCTCGAGTACGCCGACGAGGTCACCCTCGGGCGCGCCTTCGAGGGCCGCACCGTCGTCAGCGGCTGAGCCGCCGGCCCACCCACCCGTTCACCCCAGCCCGCTCTGACGCCGGTCGACCCGTTCTCAGGAGTCGGCCGGTGTGTCGGGTTCGGCCGGCGTCGCCGCGCCGGGGAACTCCTGAGTTGGGGCGGGTCCGGCGGGGGTCAGGCGTCGGCGGACGGCGAGGGCCACTCGGCCACCACCGGCCGCACCGAGAGCTGCCGACCGACGGCGGAGAAGCCGAGCTTCCTCGCGACCGCGCGCGATCCGGGGTTCGTGTCGGCCGCCCGCCACTGGGGGAGCAGGCCGTGCTCGAGCGCGTGCTCGACGGCGGTCGAGGCGAGCCGGGTCGCGAGACCGGTGCCGCGAGCCTCCGGTGCCGTCAGTGCCGTGACGTGTGCGACCCCGAGCGGCCAGGAGCGGTAGCCGGCGACAGCCAGTACGCGTCCGTGGTCGCGTACGGAGAACAGGGGAGAGGTGATCCCGAAGATCCCGCTCTCCGAGGCCTCATCGTCGCCCACCTTCGACAGCATCGACTCGATGGCGGGGTCGCTCGCCTTGCTCGCCACCACGTCGATCTCCTCGGCGGGCGTGAACCGGCCGGGCAGCAGGTAGTCGAGGGTCGCCGGGCCGAGGACCTCGGCGATCTGCATCCGGGATCGCAGGAAGTCGACGGTGCCGACGTTCTTCGGCGACTCGTCCTCGATCGCCAGTCGTTTCGCCGTGTCCTCGTCGGGCACGATCGCGAGGGCGCTGCCGGCGATCTCGACGACGCCGATCCAGCCGGGCGGGCAGGCCATCGACCCGGCGTTCACGACGACCGCGACGCGTCCCGGGGTGAACCGTGCGGTCGGCGAGGCGAGCCCCTGCCAGAGGCGCCGCACCGTCGCGAGCACCCGAGCGTCGTCCTGTTGCATGCGCCAACCCTACCCAGCGGGTGCCACCGTCCGGGGCCGGTCACGGCGGTCGCGAACCGGGTGAGGGTGCCCTTCGTCACATGAACGGCGCGGAATGCCCGGATGGGTAGGATGATCGCGGGGCCGCTCGTGCCCGCACCGACTTCCCCAGGAGATCCGATGGCATTGATCGTGCAGAAGTTCGGCGGGTCATCCGTCGCTGACGCCGAGAGCATCAAGCGCGTGGCGAAGCGCATCGTCGAGACCCGCAAGGCGGGCAACGAGGTCGTCGTCGCCGTCTCGGCGATGGGCGACACGACCGACGAGCTCCTCGACCTGGCTCACGAGGTCACGCCGATCCCGGCACCCCGTGAGCTCGACATGCTCCTCTCGAGCGGTGAGCGCATCTCGATGGCGCTCCTCGCGATGGCCATCAGCAGTATGGGCTACGTCGCGCGTTCCTTCACCGGCAGCCAGGCCGGCATGATCACGGACGCCCAGCACGGCGCGGCCCGCATCGTCGACGTCACCCCCGTGCGCTTGCGTGAGGCCCTCGACGACGGTGCGATCGTCATCGTCGCCGGATTCCAGGGCTTCAACCGCGACACCCGCGACATCACGACGCTCGGTCGAGGCGGCTCGGACACCACGGCCGTCGCCCTCGCCGCGGCGCTCGACGCCGACGTCTGCGAGATCTACACCGACGTCGACGGCATTTTCACCTCCGACCCACGGGTCGTGCCGAAGGCGCGGAAGATCGACCGCATCTCCAGCGAGGAGATGCTGGAACTCGCGGCCTCTGGCGCGAAGGTCCTCTACATCCGCGCCGTCGAGTACGCACGCCGTCACGGCGTGACGCTCCACGTCCGCTCGTCCTTCAACAACAACGAAGGCACGCTCGTCCTGAACGATGCGGGCCGCAACAACCCAGGAGCAGGTGAGGCACCCATGGAGCAGCCCATCGTCGCCGGAGTCGCGACCGACCTCAGCGAAGCGAAGATCACGGTCGTCGGCGTCCCCGACCTGCCCGGCAAGGCGGCGGAGATCTTCACGATCGTCGCGAAGTCCGGCGGCAACGTCGACATGATCGTGCAGAACGTGTCGACCGCCGTCTCCGGTGTCACCGACATCTCCTTCACGCTCCCGAAGCCCGAGGCGCAGCAGGTGCTGCGTGCCCTCGCGGCCGAGCAGGGACGGGTTGGCTTCTCGGCCATCCAGCACGACGACCAGATCGGCAAGCTCGCGCTCGTCGGCGCCGGCATGCGCACGAACACGGGCGTGTCCGCGAAGCTCTTCGAGGCGCTCAGCGCTGCGGGGATCAACATCGAGATGATCTCCACGAGCGAGATCCGCATCTCGGTCGTGACGCGCGCCGACACCCTGAACAAGGCCGCGAACGTGGTGCACTCCGCGTTCGGTCTCGACGGCGAGGACGAGGCCGTCGTCCACGGCGGTACCGGCCGCTAGCGCCGCCCTTCGACCAGCTCAGGGACCGGACGGTCGCCTGAGGGACCGGATGGTCCACCCAGGGGGTCGGCACGGCCGATCCTGATGCAAGATGGTTCACAACAACCCCTGATCCCAGAGGAATCCCCATGAGCAACGGTGTACGTGTCGGTGTGGTCGGAGCGACCGGTCAGGTCGGCAAGGTCATGCGCCGCCTGCTGGAGGAGCGCGAGTTCCCGATCAGCGAGATCCGCTTCTTCGCGACCGCGCGGTCCGCGGGCACGACCCTGCCGTTCCGCGGCCAGGACATCGTCGTCGAGGACGTCGAGACGGCAGACCCCAGTGGCATCGACATCGCCCTGTTCTCCGCCGGCGCGACCGGTTCGCGGACGCAGGCTCCACGCTTCGCCGCCGCCGGTGCGCTCGTCATCGACAACTCCAGTGCGTGGCGCATGGACCCCGAGGTCCCGCTCGTCGTCAGCGAGGTGAACCCGCACGCCATCAAGGACGCCGTCAAGGGCATCGTCGCGAACCCGAACTGCACGACCATGGCCGCCATGCCGGTGCTCAAGGTGCTCGACGCCGAGGCCGGGCTCTCGCGCCTCATCGTGAACACCTACCAGGCCGTGTCCGGTTCCGGCCTCGCCGGTGCCGCAGAGCTCGCCGGTCAGATCGAGGCAGCCGTCGCCCAGGGCGACCTCACGCGCCTCGTGCACGACGGTTCCGCCATCGACTTCCCGGCACCCGAGAAGTACGTCGCGCCGATCGCCTTCGACGTCATCCCGCTCGCCGGGTCCATCGTCGACGACGGCCTCGGGGAGACCGACGAGGAGAAGAAGCTCCGCAACGAGAGCCGCAAGATCCTCGAGCTCCCGGAGCTGCTCGTCTCCGGCACCTGCGTGCGCGTGCCGGTCTTCACCGGCCACTCGCTCTCGATCAACGCCGAGTTCACGAACGAGCTGTCGGCGGAGCGCGCGACCGAGTTGCTGCGCGACGCCCCCGGTGTCCAGCTCTCCGAGGTCCCGACGCCCCTCGAGGCCGCCGGTGCCGACCCGTCGTTCGTCGGGCGCATCCGGCCCGACCAGAGCGCTCCGGCCGGGAAGGGCCTCGTGCTCTTCATCTCGAACGACAACCTCCGCAAGGGTGCCGCGCTCAACGCGGTCCAGATCGCCGAACTCGTCGCCGCCGAGCTGCTCGCGCAGCCCGCGTCGGTCTGACCGGCTCCCGGAACCCGACAGGGGAGACATGTCGCGCCCACGCCTGCGCCGACGCTGGTTCGTCGCCTTCATCGCCGCCGCCGTCGCGGTGGCCGCAGTCGTCACCGTGAGCGGTCTGCGTGCCGACGTGCAGCAGACCACCGTCGCGCGTGCCGGGTCCGGCTCAGAGGTGGCGGTCGGTCCGCTGGTCGCGTTCTACGGAGACTCGTACACGAAGGGGTCCGCGGCGTCGGCACCCGCCGCTCGCTGGTCCTCGCTCGTCGCCCAGGCCGAGGGGTGGACGGAGTACAACGCCGGGTACCCGGGGCTGGGGTTCGTCCGCAAGCGCGACCAGGTCGGCGACGTCGCGGCCGACGTCATCGCGCAGCACCCCGAGGTCCTCATCGTCGCGCTCGGCATCAACGACAACTTCGAGTGGACGGGCAACGAGGAGGCGATCCGGGAGGCGATCCTGCCGGAGTTCCAGCGCCTGCGGGACGGCCTGCCCGGAACGCGGATCGTCGTCGTCGAGCCCTGGTGGTTCACGGCGGAGCGTCCCGACTCGCTGGAGCAGATCATCGGGTGGGTCCACGACGCCGCCGACACGATCGACGCCGACTACATCTCGGGTGCGTCGCACTGGCTCGACGAGGATCCCGCGGCCTGGATCTCCGCCGACGGTCTGCACCCGAGCGACGCCGGCTACGCGCACATCGCGCAGCGGATGCTCGAGGAGCTCGACGCCCTGTCGCCAGCACTCCCCGGACGCTGAGGCTCCGGCCCGGCCGGTCTTCCGGGTGCTGCGCGCACCGAGCGCAACTGTCTCGACATCGAGCTATCCGATAAGTGGCGATCACTGACCTCGCGCGGGTGGAGAGCTCGCGCCTCGCCGCGACTAGACTGCTCTGGTGACCGAAACCATCGACGTAGCCCTCATTGGTGGTGGCATCATGAGCGCCACGCTCGCCGCCCTCATCCACCAGGTGCAGCCTGATTGGAAGGTGGAGGTCTACGAGCGCCTGAGCGACGTCGCGCTCGAGAGCTCCAACCCGTGGAACAACGCGGGAACGGGCCACGCGGCGCTGTGCGAGCTGAACTACATGCCGCAGGACGCCCACGGGAAGGTCGACCCGGCCAAGGCCATCGGCATCAACGAGCAGTTCCAGCTCAGCCGCCAGTTCTGGGCGCACCTCGTGGAAGAGGGGCTGCTGGGCGAGCCCGACACGTTCATCAACCCCACGCCGCACATGACCTTCGTCCGTGGCGAGAAGGACGTCGAGTACCTGCGGAAGCGGTACGAGGCGCTCAAGGACGAGCCCCTGTTCGCCGGCATCGAATTCTCCGAAGACCCCGCGGTCATCGCCGAGTGGGCACCGCTGCTCATCAACCGTCGTGCCGTCGGCGAGCGCATCGCCGCCACGCGGATCACGGCGGGCACCGACGTCGACTTCGGTTCGCTCACCCACAAGCTCTTCGATGCGGCACCGTCCGCCCACGTGCGGTTGAACCACGAGGTCCGCTCGCTCAAGCGCCTGAAAGACGGCACCTGGCGGATCCGGGGTCGGCAGACGCTCGGCCGCTCGCCGATGGAGATCAACGCCCGCTTCGTGTTCGTCGGAGCCGGCGGATGGGCGCTCAAGCTGCTGCAGAAGTCCGGCATCCCCGAGATCAAGGGCTACGGCGTCTTCCCGATCGGCGGCCAGTTCCTCCGCACCGACAACCCCGCGGTCGTGTCGAAGCACCAGGCCAAGGTCTACAGCCAGGCCTCGGTCGGCGCCCCGCCCATGTCGGTCCCGCACCTCGACACCCGCGTGGTCGACGGTCAGGCGAGCCTCCTCTTCGGCCCGTACGCGACCTTCAGCCCGAAGTTCCTCAAGCGTGGTTCCATCCTCGACCTCGTCACCCAGGTCCGCCCGCACAACCTCTTCCCGATGCTGGCGGTCGCGAAGGACAACCCGAGCCTGATCACCTACCTCGTCGGGCAGCTCCTGCAGTCCCGCTCGCAGAAGATGGAGAGCCTGCGGGAGTTCCTGCCGACGGCGAAGGACGAGGACTGGTACCTCATCGAGGCCGGCCAGCGCGCTCAGGTCATGAAGAAGGACAAGGACAAGGGCGGCGTCCTGCAGTTCGGGACCGAGGTCATCACCGGCGCCGACGGCACGATCGCAGGCCTCCTCGGAGCGTCGCCCGGTGCCTCGACCGCCGTCCCGATCATGCTCGACGTGCTGCGCAAGTGCTTCCCCGACCGCATGACGGCGTGGGAGCCACGGCTGCGCGAGATGATCCCGACGTACGGCTCGACGCTGAACGACGTCCCCGCCAGGGCGGCCGAGGTGCTCGAAAGCACGGCTGAGGCGCTCGACATCTCGCTCTGACGCGGTCTCGACCGCTCCGGGCCAGGTGAACGGCTGTCGACGGCCGTCGCCGTCGATGCAACAGGTGCCGTCTCCGAACCCTAAGCTTGCCTGGTGGCGAAACTCTACTTCCGTTACGGGGCGATGAACTCCGGCAAGAGCACCGCCCTGCTCCAGGCTGCCTTCAACTACGAGGAACGCGGTCACCGCGTCCTCCTCGCCAAGCCGTCGCTCGACACCAAGGGCGACGCCGCCATCGTGAGTCGCCTGGGCGTCACGCGAGACGCCGACTTCCTGCTCGGTCCGGACGACGACGCGGTCCAGGTGTTCGCCGAGCACCGCCGACGGGTCGTCGCGGAGACCGGCGCGGACGTCAGCTGCCTCCTCGTCGACGAGGCGCAGTTCCTGCACGCCGGGCAGGTCGACGGCCTCCTGCGGATCGCCCTTCTGGAAGGCATCCCCGTCCTCGCCTACGGCATCCGCACCGACTTCCAGACCGTCGCCTTCCCCGGGAGCCGCCGCCTCCTCGAGGTGTCGCACAGCCTCGAGGAACTGAAGACGATCTGCCGCTGCGGACGCAAGGCGATCTTCAACGGGCGCCGCTTCGGCGACACCTTCGTCTTCGACGGCGACCAGGTCGCCATCGACGGCACCACGGTCACCTACGAATCGCTCTGCGGCGTCTGCTACCTGCAGGAGTCCGGCGGCCGACTCTCCTCCACCTCTCCCACCGTCCGACCCATCAGCGAAGGATCACACGCATGAAGCTCTCCGTCATCGGCTGCGGCTACCTGGGCGCCGTGCACGCGGCCGCCATGGCATCGATCGGTCACGAGGTCGTCGGCATCGACGTCGACCCCGCGAAGATCGAGGCGCTCGCTGCCGGTCGTTCGCCGATCTTCGAACCGGGACTGCCCGAGCTCCTCCTCGCCGGTGTCGAGTCCGGTCGCCTGCGGTTCAGCACCGACATGGCCGACGCGGCCGGGGCGACCATGCACTTCGTGGCGGTCGGTACCCCGCAGAAGGCCGGTTCCAACGCGGCCGATCTGCGCTACGTGGACGCCGCGGTGACGGCGCTCCTCCCGCACCTGTCGGCCGGTGACGTCGTCGTCGGCAAGTCGACCGTGCCCGTCGGCACCGCAGCGCGCCTCGCGGAGCTCGTCGCCCCCACGGGTGCCGTGCTCGCCTGGAACCCCGAGTTCCTCCGCGAGGGCTTCGCCGTCCAGGACACCATCGCCCCCGACCGGCTCGTGTACGGTCTGCCGCCGGCTCCCGAGGACGCCGCTGTCGCCCGTGCCGCCTTCGACGAGGTGTACGCGCAGGCGCTCGCCACCGGGACGCCGCTCGTCGCCACCGGCTACTCGACCGCCGAGCTCGTCAAGGTCGCCGCCAACGCCTTCCTCGCCACCAAGATCTCGTTCATCAACGCCATGGCGGAGATCGCCGAGGTCACGGACGCGGACGTCACGGAGCTCGCCGACGCGATCGGGTACGACGCGCGGATCGGCCGTCGCTTCCTGAACGCCGGCGTCGGCTTCGGCGGCGGCTGCCTGCCGAAGGACATCCGCGCGTTCACGGCGCGAGCGGAGGAGCTCGGTCGCGGCGAGTCGGTCGCGTTCCTGAAGGAGGTCGACGCCATCAACCTCCGTCGCCGTCAGCGGGTCGTCGACCTCGTCGTCGAGGAGCTCGGTGGGAGCGCCTACCAGAAGCGTGTCGCGGTGCTCGGACTCGCCTTCAAGCCCGACAGCGACGACGTCCGTGACTCGCCGGCCCTCGACGTGGCCGTCGGGCTCAACGGTCTCGGTGCGAAGGTCCTCGCGTTCGACCCGGAGGCCGTGCCCAACGCGCGTCGTCTCCACCCGCAGCTCATGTTCGCGGAGTCCGCTGAAGAGGCGGTGACCGACGCCGACATCGTCGTGGTCGTGACCGAGTGGAAGGCGTTCCGCGCCCTCGACCCGGAGGCGGTGGCGGCGCTGACCGCCGGCAAGATCGTCGTGGACGGCCGCAACTGCCTCGACGTCGACGCGTGGCGTGGTGCCGGGTGGCGCTACGTCGGCCTCGGTCGCCCCTGAGCGCTGACGAGGAGTCGGACGACGAGCACGATCGTCGCGCCGAGCAGCCCTCCGGCGGCGTTCGCGTAGACGTCGGCGATGGTCGCGACCCGAGCGGGGAGCAGCGTCTGGCCGAGCTCGATGGCGACGGAGAACGTCGTCGTCGTCAACGGAGCGATCCACCACAGCTTCAGGGGGAGCTCCAACGCGAGGAGTGCGCCGAGCGGGATGAACAGGACGACGTTCGCGGCGGACTCGACGAAGCGGTAGTCGAACCAGGACGGCGCTCCGGCGGCCTGGAGTCGATCGATCAGCGCCAGCAGGGTGTCCCGCCCACCGGCGTCGACGGGCGTCGGCCAGAACGCGATCCCGAGCATGACGCACAGGCAGACCAGCAGCAGGACCCCGATGATGATTCGAGGTGTGCGGGTCATCTGCGGTGCGGCTCCTGATCGGTCGTCGGGTCGTGCCGTCGGCACCTCGCAATCGTAGGCCATGGGGTGCCCGAGACCCGGGCGACGGGCGGCTGCTTGCCCCAAAACGGGGGCGTGCAGCGCCCCGTTCCGCCCGTCAGCTGGCGGCTAGGCTGTGCCTACCCGAACAAGGAGCACTCTTGGCTGACCCACGCCCGGCGACGGCCGGCATCCCCACGAGTGGTCGCCGACGGTCCCGCCGCTGGTGGATCGCACTGGCCGTCCTCCTCGTCGTCCTCGCCCTCGGAGCGTGGCTGGGTGTCCGGGCCTCCCTCGCGAAGTCCGCCCTCGAGGCCGCCCAGGCGGATGCCAAGACCCTCCAGACCGCCGTCCTCGACGGTGATGCGAGCGGCACCGACGCCACCCGACAGTCGTTGTCGGCGCACACCGGCGAGGCCGTCTCCCTGACGAGCGATCCGGTGTGGCGCGCCGCCGAGGTCCTCCCGTTCCTCGGCGTGAACTTCTCCGCGGTCCGCGAGGCCGCAGCCGCGACGGACGACGTGGCGGACGACGTGATCCCGTCGGTCGTCGAGATCGCCGGTCGGGTCAACCTCTCCTCGCTCCTCCCCGGCGACGGGTCGATCGCCACCGAGCCGTTGCGTGACGTCGCGCCGAGGGTGGCCGAAGCCGCGGCCGCCGCCGACGCCATTGCGGGTCGCGTCGACACGATCAGCACGGACGGTGCCCTCCCGGTCGTCGCGGACGCCGTCGAGAAGCTCACCCGGACCCTCGACGGGGCGAGCACGATGCTCGACACGGCCGCGCGCGCCACGGCCCTCCTCCCCGACATGGCAGGCGGGGCGGGGCCGCGGAACATCATGGTGATGATCCAGAACAACGCGGAGGTGCGCTCGAGCGGCGGCATCGCCGGCGCCGTGGCGCTGATCCACGCGGAGAACGGCGTCATCTCCTTCGCCGGGACCCGCGGCAGTGACGACTTCTCCAAGTTCCCGACCCCGGTCCTGCCGCTCACCCCCTTCGAGCAGAACGTCTACACCGACAACCTCGGCACCTACATCCAGGACACCAACCTCACCGTCGACTTCAGCCGGACGGGCGAACTCGCCGCCGCCATGGGCACCCGGGTGTTCGGCGTGCCCATCGACACCGTGGTCGCCATCGACCCCTACGTCCTCGCCCACCTGCTGCAGGCGACCGGCCCGGTCGCCCTGCCGGACGGCTCCGAACTCACCGCCGACAACGCCCCGAAGACCCTCCTGAGCGACGTCTACGCGCGGTTCCCGGACCGGCTCGTCCAGGACGCCTTCTTCGCCGCCGTCTCGGGTTCGGTCTTCGAGACCATGATCTCCCGGTCACCGGACCCCGCCGCGCTCGTCGAGGCGCTGTCGGCATCCGCTGCGGAGAACCGGCTCCACCTCTGGAGTGCCGTGCCCGCCGAGCAGACGCTCATCGCCCAGACGACGCTCGCCGGGATCCCGCCCGCGACCGACGACGACGCCGTGTACACCGGGGTGTACCTCGAGGACCTCACCCGGGCGAAGATGGACTACTACCTGGAGACGAAGGTCGACCTCCGCGACGCCCGCTGCACGAGCCAGGGCGCCGAGTACGTCGTCGCCGTCACCCTCACGTCCACTGCCCCGGCGGACGCCGCGACGTCCCTCCCCGACTACGTGACCGCGGGCGGACGCTTCGGCACCCCTCCCGGCGACATCGCGACGCGCGTCGTGATCCACGGACCACTCGGCGCGGCCCTCCTCGGAGCGAGCGACGGAACCGACCTCGCGGTGAAGGCGGTGACCGACCCGAACGGTCGCCTCTACGCGCAGACCGACGTGACCCTCACTCCGGGGGCATCCACCGAACTCGTCTTCACGGTGGTCGCTCCGAAGGCCTCCGACGTACCCCCAAACCTGGTCACAACCCCCGGAATCACGGGCAAAACGACGATTTCGACCTTCCCTCGCTGTGGCTCCTGACATAGCATGACAACACCTCAGGAAGCCACGCACCCGAATTCGTGACCCTGGGGAACCTCGCGCGGACGCCCACCCGAAATCGGCGGACGCAGGGGTACTCGACGTTCCTTGGGGATACACACATGAAGCGCACCCTTGCCCTAGCATCGCTCTGCCTGCTCGCCGTCTTCGCGGTCCCGACCGCGGCGAACGCAGCCACCGACTCGTCCACGTACGGCCCTGCCGGCTGTGCCACCCTCACCCCGGTCTCGGTGACCCAGGGGGAGTCCACCGTGTTCCGTTGCGACGGCACCTTCGACCCCGGCACCCCCGTGACGGTCACGGTCGATGGCCCCGGCTGCAGCGTGCCCGCCCCCGCCAAGCCGAACACCGCCGGCACGACCGAGCAGGCCGCCGGCCAGAGCGCCGTCCCCACCTCCGGGACGTTCAGCGCCGACACCGCTCGCGCGTTCGCCGTGACGATCTCGACCGACGCGACGAAGTCGGGCACCTGCATGGTGACCGCGACCCAGGGTGCGACCACCGAGAGCGCCTCCTTCCAGGTCTCCGAGCGCGAGTTCGCCTCGACCGGCTTCGACGGTGGAGCCCTGCCGTGGATCGGTGGCGGCCTGCTCGTCGTCGGCGCCGGCGTCGTCTCCGCGCTCGCCGTCCGTCGCCGCAAGACCGCCTGATCGGGTCATCCGGTCCCGGGTCCGCGAGCATGTCTCGCGGGCCCGGGGCGGCCGGGGTGCCCGTACCCCCAAAGGTGGTCACATCCGCGGAATTCCGCGGTTTTCAGCGGTCCCGTCGGCGGCCGCTGCCCTAGCATGATCACGGCCATGGAGGCCACGAGTGACCAGTGCTCGGCTCCAGGCCCACTGTCCGCATGACGCGTCATCGCACCGCATGCGCCATCCGCACACCTAGGGGCCCGCACATGAACCGCACTCTCTCCGCCGCCGCACTCGTCCTCCTCGCCGTCGTCGCGCTGCCCACCGCAGCCAACGCCGTCGAGGGTGAGAGCTACGGACCCGGCAGCTGCAACTCGATCACGCCCGCGAGCGTCGCCCGGGGTGCAGCCGTCACCTACTCCTGCTCGGACTTCTGGGCGGCGAACCAGACCGTGTCGATCACCATCGACTCGTCGGCCGCAGGCGGATCGACCCGCACGCTGTCGACCGTCGCCGACGCGGCCGGTGACATCGACGTCTCGATCGACACCGCAGCCGACCCCGCCGGCACCTACACGCTGACGGCCACCCAGGGTGCCGTGAGCGACTCGTCCGACTTCACCGTGCTCGACCCGGCTGAGGCCGCTGCCGCCGCTGCGTCCGACCCGTCCGCCGGGGGCAACGCCCTCGCCGACACCGGCTTCGCCGGAACGGCCCTCCCGTGGGCCGCCGGAGGCCTCCTCGCCGTCGGTGCCGCAGCGCTCGGCACCGTCCTCGTGCGCCGCCGCCAGCAGGCCTGAGAGCACGGATCGGTCGGGCGTCGACGACGCCGCCCGATCGATCCGGTCCAGGATCGCCCGATTCTCGGAAGTGGCGAACAGCCGCTGAAAAATCGGCTATCCTAGACAAGGCCTTCGGGCCATCGGGGTGTGGCGCAGTTTGGTAGCGCGCTTCGTTCGGGACGAAGAGGTCGTGGGTTCAAATCCCGCTACCCCGACAGCAAAGCCCGGTCAGATGAGTAATCATCCGACCGGGCTTCTCTGTTTCCCAGGGATGGCGAACCGTCGAGCCGGCGGGTTGCACATCCCGCTACCCCGACAGCATTAGCCCGGTCAGACAAGCAATTGTCTGACCGGGCTTCTCTGTTTCCCAGGGATGGCGAACCGCCAAGCCGCTCCGGTCCCTGAGCTTGTCGAAGGGTGCTCCGTCCGACCCCGCCTCGG
Organism: Plantibacter sp. Leaf314; assembly: GCF_001423185.1. NCBI lineage: Bacteria > Bacillati > Actinomycetota > Actinomycetes > Micrococcales > Microbacteriaceae > Plantibacter > Plantibacter sp. Leaf314. The sequence continues at coordinate 474,764 of NZ_LMOB01000003.1, forward strand.
TCCCTGAGCCTGTCGAAGGGCGGCCTACGCCCCGAACCGCCTCAGACCGCGGTACGGCGGGGGAGCAGCGTCACGAGCGACGCCTCCGGGCGGCACGCGAAGCGGACCGGCGCGTAGATGGACGTCCCGAGGCCCGCCGACACGTTGAGGTACGCGGAGCGGAGCGCGTGACGCCACACGCTGAGCCCCTTCACCTGCTTGCGGGGGATGTCGCAGTTGGTCACCAGCGCGCCGTAGCCGGGCACGCAGACCTGCCCGCCGTGGGTGTGTCCGGCGAAGATGAACTGGGCCCCCTGCGTCACGAACGCGTCGAGCACGCGGCGGTACGGGGCGTGCATCACGCCGACCGTCACGGTGTGCGCCAGGGCGGGGTCGTCGGTCGAGAGGGTCTCCGCGTCGAGCCGCTCGTCGATGAGGGCCGTCAACGTGTCCAGGCGGTCGAAGTGCTTGTGCGGGTCGTCGACGCCGAAGAGGTCGAGTCGTGTCCCGCGGACGGTGATCTCGCCGACCGCGTTGTTGAGGTCCAGCCAGCCCAGGTCCTCCATGAAGAACCGCTCGAGCGCGCCGGTGTCGAGCGTCGTCGGGGAGACGTGCTTGGAGGAGGTCTGCGTGAAGTACTTGAACGGGTTCTTCGCGCTCGGACCGTAGTAGTCGTTCGAGCCGTGCACGAACGCGCCGGGGACGCCGGCGAACACGGACAGCGCGGCACGGATGCCGTCGATGCCGTGCTCGTGGCCGAGGTTGTCGCCGGTGTTGATGACGACGTCCGGGCGGAGCTCGGCGAGCTCGCGCAACCAGGCCTGCTTGCGACGCTGCCACGGAGCCATGTGGAGGTCGGAGAGGTGGAGCACGGTGATCGGCTCGGCGTCCGGTGGCAGGACCGGAGCGGTCACCCGGCGGAGCGTGAAGGCGTTGCGTTCGACGAGGGACGCGTACCCGAAGGTGAGGGCGCCGAGGCCGGCCACGACGGCCGCCGCGGTGCCGAGTCTGCCGCCGGTGCTCATGGGTGCCGCCATCGATCGTCTCCTTCTCGGTCGTCGGGTGGTTCCGACCGTCCCCCGAGCGTACCGGGTGCGCCCTCCGAGGACCCTCGGAGCGCCCGTCGTGGAAAACGCCGAAGGGCCCGGTCGGGATGTCCGACCGGGCCCTCCTGGTTGACGCGAACCGCTAACAGCTGGTCTTGGAGACCGTCACGGTGACCTTGCCGTCCTTGCGCGCCGCCGTCCCCGCCGGGGGATCGACCCCCGTCACCTTCGGGGTCGTGGCTGCCGGATCGACCGCACACTTCTGGCCCACATTCGCGAACCCGGCGCTCTGGAGAGCCGCCTTGGCCTCGTCGTAACTCGCGGCGCCGCTCACGTCGGGGACGGTCGCCAGGAGGCCGTTGCTGGTGTAGACGGTCACGATGGAGCCCTTCGGCACCGTACCCGAGGGGTTCGTGCTCGCGGCCTGGCCTGCCGGCAGCGCGGAGTCACCGGCGCCGCCGTTCGCGAAGCCGAAGCCGGCATCCTCGAGCAGCTTCTGCGCCTCTTCGATCGTCTTGCCTGCGACGTCGGGCACCTGGACCGACTGGCCGTTGATCAGCGACGGATCCGGGTCGCCGAACGCCGAGCCGCCGAACTTGGCGTTGGCGGTCAACATGATCCGTGGCCAGATCTTGTGTCGGATCGTGGCCACCTGGCCGGCGTCGAAGTACGTGCGGCGGAGGTTGACGTGGCCGGTCGCATTGAAGACACCGACGATCGTCGCGGCCTGGGTGCTGGCACCGCTCATCCACGTGGCCTCGTTGTTGTCGGTCGTGCCCGTCTTGCCGATGAGCGGGATGCCGTCGCCGGTGCGCGACGAGCTCGTCGTGCCGCCGTTGAAGGTGGCCTGCAGGGCTACGTTGGCGGTGGCCGCGACGTTCGCCTCGAGGCCGACGCGGCAGTTGGCCGCCGGGACCGGGATCTCGGTGCCGTCGGGCTTCACGACGCGGTCGATCGCGATCGGGTCGCAGGTGGTGCCGCCGGACGCGAAGGTCGCGAAGGCGGTCGCCATGCTGAGCGGCGCGACCTCGTTGGTACCGAGGACGGTCGCGGGGGACTGGAGCAGCGGCCCGCCGTCTGCGCGGTGGACGCCCATCGACTCGGCCGTCTTGCGGATGCCGCAGAGGTCGAGCTGCTTCGCCATCGCGATGAAGCCGGTGTTGATGGACAGCTTCGTCGACTGGAGTGCGGTGTACTGGCCACCGTTGCCACCCTCGTCGTTGCCGGGGTTCCAGTCGGAGCCGGCGTACACGGTGCCACCGTCGGCGCAGGAGTCCTTGAACGTGCCCCACGGCGATCGCTTGCGGCCGTCGACGCCCTCGTTCAGGCCGTGGCCTTCCTTGAGCCACTCGGCCAGCGTGAAGGTCTTGTACGTCGATCCGGGCTGGAAGCCGGTGGACCCGCCGTAGTCGACGTCGGTGTTGTAGTTGACGGCCGAGTAGTTCGACCCGAGGGCGAGGGTGTCCTCGTCGCTCGCATAGTCCTTGTTCTGCGCCATGGCGAGGATGCGCCCGGTTCCGGGCTGGACCGTCACCGCCACCGCGCCGATGTCGAGCTGGTCGCTCGCGTGCGGGATGTAGGCGTCGAGCGCGGTCTGTGCCGAGTACTGCAGGTCGAGGTCGAGGGTCGTGAACACGTCGTAGCCGCCGCGGTTGAAGGCGGCCCAGCGCTCGTCCTCGGTCGCACCGAAGATCGGGTTGTTCTGGAACACCCGCGTGACGTAGTCGCAGAAGTAGCCCGCTCCCGGGCTCACGTTCACGGCCGTGATGCACCCGGTGCTCGACGGCGTGATCGTCGGGGTGATGACCGTGACGATCGCCGCGTCGTACTGCTCCTGCGTGATCTTCTTCTCGGCGAGCATCTTGCCGAGGATGTAGTCGCGCCGGTCCTTCGTCTTGCTGTAGCCGTCGGCCGCGCCGTTCACCTCGTTCTCGGGCTGGTCGAAGCGCAGGTTCGACGGGTTGTTCACCACGGCGAGCAGCGTCGCCGCCTGCTCGAGGGTGAGGTTCGCCGCCGTCGTGTTGAAGTAGTAGTTGGCGGCGGCCTCGATGCCGTACACGCGCCCGCCGAAGCCGGTGATGTTCAGGTAGCCGCGCAGGATGTCCTGCTTGCCGTAGCGCTTCTCCAGGCCGATGGCCATGCGCATCTCCTTGAGCTTGCGCTCCGGAGTCGTCTTCGTCGCCTCTTCGTACGCGGCCTTCATCTTGGCCTCGTCGGTGATGGCCTCGGCCTTCTGCACGAGCACGTTCTTCACGTACTGCTGCGTGATCGACGAACCACCCTGCAGATCGCGCCCCGTCGCGCTGATCGCGACGGCTCGGATCGTTCCCGTGAGGTCGACGCCGCCGTGCTCGTAGAAGCGCGGGTCTTCAGCAGCGATCGCCGCGTCCTTGACGAACTGGTTGATCTGGTCCCAGCCCACCTCGATGCGGTTCTGCTGGTAGAAGGACGCGAGCAGCTGCGGGTTGCCCGCACTGTCGGTCGCGTAGATGTTGGACTTCTGCGCCAGCTCGTCGAGGGCCAGGTAGTCGGGGAGACCGTCGAACACGTTGATCGTGCTGTTGGTCGCGATCCCGGTGACGGCGAGGGCCGGCGTGACCGTCGCGGTGACGAGGACACCCGCCGCGACGCTCAGCCCGAGGAAGCCCAGGAGGCCGCCGAGCACACCGGTGGCCGTGCGATGTTGTTGAGGCATGGATCGATGCTAAGCGACATTCCTGAAAAAGGCCCGCTCAGAGCGACGTCGAAACCCGATCGTTGTCGGGCCGGCGGCGGGAGGTCGGGAAGCCGACCGCCCCGCCCGCCGTCCGTCCGATCAATCCGGAGGGCCGTTGCCGGTGCCGTTCCCGGTGCCGTTGTTGCCGTTCCCGGGCGCGGCCGGCTCACCGGGTTCACCCGTGCCGCCGGTGCCGCCCTCGTCGCCCGGTGCCGGTGTCGGCGCCTGGGTGGGTGCCTGCGTCGGGTCGGCGGTCGGTGCTGGCGACGGGGTCGCATCCTCTCCGCTGCCACCTGATCCGTCGCCCTGCAGCGTGGCGCGGTCGGCCTCAGGGAAGTCGCCACCCGGATACTTCGCCAGGGCGGCCGTCATGATCTCCGGCCAGATGAGGTGGCGCATCGACGCGACCTGCGTGCCGTCGATGTAGGTGTCGCGGAGGTTGACGTGCCCGGAGACGTTGAACGTGCCGACGACCGTCGCGACGGTCGTGCTCGCGCCGCTCATCCAGGTCGCCTCGGCGTTGTCGGTCGTCCCGGTCTTGCCGATCAGTTCGCCGACCCCGTCGGTGCGGCTGCCGGAGGCCGAGGCGGTGCCGTTCGACACCACCCCCTGGAGGACGTCGTCGGCGGCGGCCGCCACCTTGGCGTCGACGGACTGGCGGCAGTTCGCCGAGGGGACCTCGGCGGTCGAGCCGTCGGGCTTCGTGATCGAGTCGATGGCGATCGGGTCGCAGGTCTTGCCGCCGGCGGCGAGGGTCGCGAACGCCGTCGCCATGCTCAACGGAGCGACCTCGTTCGTGCCGAGCACCGTGGCCGGGGAGTTGTTCAGCGGTGCTCCGTCGGCGCGGTGCACGCCCATCGACTCGGCCGTCTTGCTGATGTCGCAGAGGTCGAGTTCCTGCGCCATCGCGATGAAGGCCGTGTTGATCGACTGTTGCGTGGCCCGACGGACCGTGTACGAACCGGATTCACCCTCGTCGTTCCGTGGGCTCCATCCGGCCTCGGCCTGTTCCGTCCCGCCCGGCACACAACTGTTGGTGAAGGTGCCCCAGTCGGATCGGCGGTTCGCGTTGATCGACTCGTTCACACCCTTGCCCGCCTTCAGCCAGTCGGTGAGGGTGAAGATCTTGTACGTCGACCCGGGCTGGAACCCGGCCGATCCGCCGTAGGCCTGATCGGTGTTGTAGTTGATGGCGCTGTAGTTGGCGCCCGTCGCGAGCACGTCGGGGTCCTGTGAGTAGTCCTTGTTCTGCGCCATCGCGAGGATGCGTCCCGAACCGGGCTGCACGCTCACCGAGACGGCGCCGAGGTCGGCCTCGGTGGTGGTCTTCGGCACGTACTCGTCGATCGCGGCCTGTGATGCGCCCTGCAGATCGAGGTCGAGGGTCGTGAAGACGCTGTACCCGCCGCGCTTGAAGTTCGTCCAGCGCTCCTCCTGGGTGGCACCGAAGATCTCGTTGTTCTGCAGCACATTGGTGACGTAGTCGCAGAAGTAGGCCGCCGACGCGGCAGCCGAGCAGCCGGTGACCGGCGGCACGATCGTCGGTGTCACCGGCACCGCGATGGCGGCGTCATGCTGCTCCTGGGAGATCTTCGCCTCCTTGAGCATCTGGTCGAGGACGTAGTCCCGGCGGGTCTTCGTCAGGGCGTATCCGTTCGCGGCCCCGTTGTCGGCGTTGTCCGGTCTGTCGATGCGGAGGTTCTCGGGGTTGTTGACGATCGCGAGGAGCGTCGCCGCCTGTTCCAGGGTGAGGTTCGCGGCGGTGGTGTTGAAGTAGTAGTTCGCGGCGGCCTCGATCCCGTAGACCCGACCGCCGAACCCGGAGATGTTGAGGTACCCGCGGAGGATGTCCTCCTTGCCGTACGTCTTCTCCAGACCGATCGCGAGCCGCATCTCCTTGAGCTTGCGCTCCGGGGTCGTGGCCGTCGCCTCCTCGTAGGCCTTCTTGCTCTCGGCCGCATCGGGGATCGCCTCGGCCTTCTGCACGAGCACGTTCTTCACGTACTGCTGCGTGATCGAGGAGCCACCCTGCGTGGACCCGCCGGCGGCGTTGTTGACCACGGCGCGGACCGTGCCCGCGAGGTCGATGCCGCCGTGGTCGAAGAAGCGCGGGTCTTCGGCCGAGACGGCCGCGTCCTTCGCGAACTGGGAGATCTGGTCCCAGCTGTCCTCGATGCGGTTCTGGTCGTAGAAGGAGGCGAGGAGCACCGGGTTGCCGGCGGAGTCCTTCGCGTAGATGCTCGACTTCTGGGCGAGCGAGTCGAGCTGGAGGTAGTCGGGGAGACCGTCGAAGACGGTGATGCCCGTGGACGTGGCGAGGCCCGTCATCGCGATGGCGGGGGTGACCGCAGCGGTCGCGAGGACACCGGCGGCGACACTCAGGCCGACGAAGCCGAGGACGCTCTGCACGACCGTCTTCGCGGGGGTACGTGGTTCAGGCATAGGATCGAAGGTAAGCGGGGAAACTGTGAGCGAGCTTCACCCGGTGTTCGCCACGTCCGTCCCCTGCGCATCCGCCTCACTGTGTGGAGCGCCCGATCGAGGAGAGACATGACCCGCTGGGAGTACCTCACCACGCCGTTGATGATCCACAACACGGCAGCCATCCTGAACAACTGGGGCGGGGACGGCTGGGAACTCGTCCAGGTCGTCACCGGTCCCGAGGGCGGCCTCGTCGCCTACCTCAAACGACCCATCGCCGACTGACCGCACGCCCCGGAGGAGCCCCCATGTCCCAGATCGCCGATCGACTCGCCGAGCTCGACATCACCCTGCCCACCGTCGTCCCGCCCGTGGCCGCGTACGTCCCCGCGGTCGTCTCCGGCGACCACGTCTTCACCTCCGGTCAACTGCCGATGACCGACGGCAAGCTCCCGGCCACCGGCAAGGTCGGTGAGGGCGACGGCCTCGTCTCGCCAGCGGACGCGAAGGCGTACGCCCGCACCTGTGCCCTCAACGCGCTCGCCGCGGTGGAGAGCCAGATCGGTTCGCTCGACCGCGTCACCCGTATCGTGAAGGTCGTCGGCTTCGTCGCCTCCGACCCGGCGTTCACCGGCCAGCCCGGCGTGATCAACGGTGCTTCCGAGGTCCTCGGCGAGATCTTCGGCGACCTCGGCGTGCACGCCCGTTCGGCTGTCGGCGTCGCGGTCCTCCCGCTCGACTCGCCGGTCGAGGTGGAGCTCATCGTCGAATTCGCCTAGCGAGTCCCTGCGTCGACGCACGAGAGCCGGATGGAATCAGCGATTCCGTCCGGCTCTCGTACTTGGAGCACTCGCCTAGCTGTTCTTCACCATCTTGTCGGTGATGATCTGCATGACGGTGGTGTCGGCGAGCGTCGTCGTGTCGCCCACCTCGCGGCCTTCGGCCACGTCGCGCAGGAGACGACGCATGATCTTGCCGGAGCGCGTCTTCGGCAGTTCGTTCACCAGGTAGACCTCGCGCGGTCGGGCGATCGGCCCGATCTGCTCGCCGACCCAGCTGCGCAGGGCGCCCGTGATGTCCGCGAGCCCCGAAGCCTGCTCGAGGTGGGACTCCTTGATGATGACGAAGGCGACCACCGCCTGGCCGGTGGTCTCGTCGGCCGCACCGACGACGGCGGACTCGGCCACCATCTCGTTGGCGACCAGCGCGGACTCGATCTCCGCGGTCGAGAGCCGGTGCCCGGACACGTTCATCACGTCGTCGACGCGGCCGAGGAGCCAGACGTCGCGGTCCGAGTCGAGCCGGGCGCCGTCGCCGGCGAAGTAGAACGGTCCGCCCTCGACGTCCCAGAACTTCTCCCAGTAGGTCTCCTTGAACCGCTCCGGATCGCCCCAGATGCCACGGAGCATCGACGGCCAGGGTTCGGTCACGACGAGCAGCCCGCCGCCACCGGCACCGACCGCGTCGCCGGCCTCGTCGACCACGTCGATCGAGATGCCGGGGATCGGGACCTGAGCGCTGCCCGGCTTCGTCGAGGTCACACCGGGGAGGGCCGAGACCATGATCGCGCCCGTCTCCGTCTGCCACCAGGTGTCGACGATCGGGGCGAGCTTGTTCCCGATGATCTTCCGGTACCACATCCACGCCTCGGGGTTGATGGGTTCGCCCACCGAGCCGAGGAGGCGGATCGACGAGAGGTCGAACTGCTTGGGGATCGTCCGGCCGAGCTTCATGAACGAGCGGATCGCCGTCGGCGCCGTGTAGAAGATGCTGACGCCGTACTTCTCGATGATCTCCCACCAGCGGCCCGGGTGCGGGGCGTCCGGCGTGCCCTCGTACAGCACCTGGGTCGCGCCGTTGGCGAGGGGGCCGTAGGTGACGTAGCTGTGTCCGGTGATCCAACCGATGTCGGCCGTGCACCAGTAGACGTCGGTCTCGGGGTGGAGGTCGAAGACGTTCTTGTGGGTGAACGCCGTCTGCGTGAGGTACCCGCCCGAGGTGTGGAGGATGCCCTTCGGCTTGCCGGTGGTGCCGGAGGTGTACAGGATGAACAACGGCTGCTCCGCGGGGAACGGCTGCGCGTCGTGCTCGGGCTCCGCGTCGGCGATCGCCTCGTGCCACCACAGGTCGCGTCCGGCGGTCCACTCGACGTCGTTCTCGCCGCGACGGACGACGAGGACGTGGTCTACCGTCGCCTGTTCCGCGAGCTCTCCGCGGCTGGCGAGTGCGGCGTCGACGGCCGGCTTCAACGCGGACACCTTGCCCTTGCGGTAGCCGCCGTCGGCCGTGATGACGAGTTTCGCCTCGGCGTCGTCGATGCGGGAACGGAGGCTGTCGGCGCTGAACCCGCCGAAGACGACGGAGTGCACCGCACCGATGCGGGCGACGGCCAGCATGGAGACGATGGCCTCGGGGATCATCGGCAGGTAGATGGCGACACGGTCCCCGGCTGAGACGCCGAGGCTCGTGAAGAGGTTGGCGGCCCGCTTGACCTCTGCGGTGAGCTCGGAGTAGGTGATCGAGCGGCTGTCGCCCGGCTCACCCTCCCAGTGGAGCGCGATGCGGTCGCCGTTGCCGGCCTCCACGTGTCGGTCGAGGCAGTTGTAGGCGACGTTCAGCTCGCCGTCCTCGAACCAGGTCGCGAACGGCGGGTTCGACCAGTCGAGGGTCTTGGTGAACGGCTTGCTCCAGGTGAGCAGTTCGCGGGACTGGTCCGCCCAGAACGCGAGTCGGTCGTCCGAGGCCTGTTCGTACAGTCCGGCGTCGGCGATCGCCTGTGCGGCGAACGCCTCCGACGGCGGGAACCGTCGGTCCTCGTGCAGCAGGCTGTCGATGTGAGTGCTCATCGTGTGTCTCTCGCTCCCTTGCGAATCCGCGTTCTGACCTGTCCGCGCGTCGGCGGCCGGGTCCGTGCCATGCACGAGCGTAGCGCGTTCTCGGTTGCGGATTTGTCACTCATCCGAACAAACTCCGGCGACCAGTCTGTGAATGATCTGGGCATGGTAGGGAAACCACTCGATCTGGGGCCATCGGAATGCTTGTGTTCCGGGTCGACTGGCGTACACTTGAACCCGGCCGAATACTTATTCGTGCATGCAGTGCCAGCGATTCCCCCCAATCCGGCACTGCAGAGGCGGCACCCATTCCCCCCAATGGGTGCCGCCTTCTTCTGTCTCCGGCGGTCACGCGCTCGAGCGGGTGATCTCGCGCCATGTTGCCCGGAATCGGACGCCGACGCCCTGGGTCATGCAAGAACGCCCGCGCCTCCGGGAATCCGGTGGCACGGGCGTCCTGACAGGCTGCAGCTCAGTCGGAGGCGACGGGATGCTCCTCGCGGAACACCTCGAGTTGCTCCTCGCTCGGGTACGAGGCCTGTGCGCCGGCCCCAGTCGCCGCAAAGCTCCCGACCGCCGAGGCGAACCGTGCCGCATCGACGAGCGTGTCCCCGGCGGCGAGCCTGCGGGCGAGGGCGCCCATGAACGCGTCACCGCAACCGGTCGTGTCGACCGCGGTGACCTTCGGCGACCGCACGACGACCGCATCGGTGCTTTCGTCGATCACGACGCTGCCGGCAGCCCCGGTCGTGACGACGGCTCGTCGGACGCCCCGGTCGCGCAGTGCGGACGCCATCGCCGCCCACCCGGACACCTCGGGATCAATGCCGGTGAGCTCGGCCGCCTCGTGCTCGTTCACGAGGAGCACGCCCGTCGCCTGCAGGAGTTCCTCGGGCACGGGGCCGAACGGGGAGAGGTTGAGCAGGACGACCGCGCCTGCCGCTGCACCGCGCTGCGCGGCCTCGAGCACGGTCTCCAGCGGGACCTCGAGGCACAGGCAGACGACCCCGGCGCTGTCCAGTGCCGACCATGCCTCGCCGATCCGCTCCGGCGCGAGCGTGCCGTTGGCTCCCGGCGAGACGATGATCGTGTTCTCGCCGGCATCGTCGACGGTGATCACCGCCGTACCCGTCGCCGTGTCGTCCCGGCGCGCGATCCGGGTCACGTCGACCCCGGCGTCCGAGAGCGACTCGAGCAGCATCGAACCGTTCGCATCGTCACCGACCGCGCCGACCATCGTGACGTCGCCGCCGAGCCGTCCGGCGGCGACCGCCTGGTTGGCGCCCTTGCCGCCGGGGATGACGGCGAGTTCGGAACCGGTGAGCGTCTCACCGGGTTGGGGGAAGCGGGCGGTGCGGACGACGAGATCGGCGTTCAACGACCCGACGACGACGATGCGTGGACCCTGCATGATGCTCCTCTCTCAGCTCGCCGAAACGGGATCGGCGGGACGGACCTCGGCGCTCGCCGGCTTCGGGATGAGGAACGAGACCAGGAGGGCGACGGCGGTGACGCCCGCGCCGACCAGCATGGCACTCGTGTATCCCGCGGTCGACGTCCCGCCGTTCGGTGCCACGGCGATCTGCACCGCCGGAAGCACGACGAAGCTGAGACCGGCGCCCAGGTTGAAGGCGCCCGCGTTCAGCCCGGGCAGGAACCCCGGGTTCTCCTTCGGCGACAGGACGATGCCGAGCCCGTTGAGCATGATGTTGCCGATACCCGCGTACGTCGCGCCGATGAGGACCGTCGTCGCGATGAGGACCGGCAGGGAATGGACGCCGACGAGCGCCATGACGACGATCGAGACGATGCTGCCGACGAGTCCGATGCGGAGCACGTTCAGGTAGCCGATGGTCGGCGCGAGACGGCCGGCGAACGGACCGACGATCCAGCCGACGAGCGCATACGGCGTGAGGAAGGCGAGGGAGGCGAGGTCGGCCTCCATGCTGAACCCCGCGTCGGCGTTCTGCGCGATGGAGGTGACGAGGCCGTTGACGACGGCGAAGACCCCGGTCATGGTGAGCAGGGTCGTCAGGAGGAGGGCCCACGTGCTGCGCTGACGGAGGTACCTGGTCGCCACGAGCGGTTCCGCGACGCGCTTCTCGACGGTCCAGAAGATCGCGAACGCGACGAGGGCGACCACGACGAAGCCGCCGACGAGCAACCAGTTCGCTGCTGCGAGCTTGCCGGCCTCGTTGAACGCGGTGAGGAGTGCCGCGATCGAGACGACGAGCGGGAGCACGCCCCACCAGTCCATCCGCGTGCCCTTCGAGGGCTGCGAGTTCGCCGCCCACAGGATGACGAAGACGATCGCGACCGCTGCGACGACGGCCATGGTCCAGAAGACGGACCGGAAGCCGTGATTGGTGACCAGCCAGCCGCCCGCGAGGGCGTCGATCCCGGCGATCCCGCCGTTGACCGCGGTGATGAGGCCCATCATGGCGCCGTACCGCTTGGGGTCGGTGACCTCTGCGCGCAGCATGAGCAAGGTGATGGGCACGACCGGCCCGGACACGCCCTGGATGATGCGGCCGACGAACAGCATCTCGACGTTGACGGCGAGGGCCGCGACGACGGTGCCGATGAGCATGACGACGAGCATCCCGGTGAGGACGCGCTTGCGGCCGACGATGTCGCTGAGGCGGGGGAGGAAGACGGAGAACAGGGCGGCGGTGGTGAAGAACATCGTCTGCGAGAGGCCGATGGTGGCGTCGTCGGTGTTCAGCTCGCGCGCCATGCTGACGAGCGCCGGGCTCAGCATGCTGGCGTTCAGCTGGAAGGCGACGCAGGCCGCGAGCAGCGCGGCCATGAGTGCGCCGATGCGGACCGCGGGCGTCGTGCCGGTGGTGCCGGACGCGGCGCTCACAGCTCGACCTGCCCGATGTCCTCGAGCGCTTCGGTGACGAGTCCCCAGAAGCGGGCGTGGTCGAGATCCGTCGCGGCCCAGGTGCTGCAGTCGTCCGGGGCGGGGTGGCGGAAGTCGGCGACCGTCATGCCGAGCGTGAGCGTGCCGGTGAGCTCGATGTCGATCGGGACCTTGACGGTGCGCACGATCGTCGGGTCGATCACGTAGGCGACGGCGCACGGGTCGTGCACGGGCGGACTGTCGAAGCCCTGCGCGTCCTTGTAGGTGGTGCCGAAGAATTCGAGCAGCTCGACGACGAACCGCGCCGGGCCGGTGCCGACAGCGGCGATGCGCTCGACGACCTCGGGCGTCGCGAGGGCCTGGTGTGTCAGATCGAGACCGACCATCACGACGGGCCAGGCCTCGTTGAAGACGATGTGTGCGGCTTCCGGGTCGATCTTGATGTTGAACTCGGCGACCGCCGACCAGTTGCCGACGTGATACCCGCCGCCCATGAGGACGACCTCCTTCACGCGGTCCACGATCCGCGGCTCCTTGCGGGCGGCGAGGGCGATGTTCGTCAGGCCGCCGGTCGGTACGAGGGTGATCTCGCCGGGCTCGTGCGACATCACGAGGTCGATGATGAGGTCGACGGCGTGCCGCTGGTCGAGCTCGATCGCGGGGTCGGGGAGGACGGGGCCGTCCATGCCCGACTCGCCGTGGATGTCCGGTGCGTTCTCGAGCGGACGCACGAGGGGGCGGTCGGCGCCGGCTGCGAAGGGCACGTCGGTGATCCCGGCGATGCGGGCGACGGCGAGGGCGTTCCTGGTGACCTTCGGGAGCGTCTGGTTGCCGACGACGGTGGTGACGGCGAGGAGCTCGATCTCCGGGTTGCCGTGCGCCAGGAGGATGGCGATCGCGTCGTCGTGGCCGGGGTCGCAGTCGAGGATGATCTTGCGGGGCATGGTTCTCCACATCGTTGGGGTGCCGGCGCGGTGCGAGCCGCGACGAACGTAAAGCGCTTCAGGTGCGCCGCGAGCAGCTTACGTCAAGCGCTTTAGGTTCGCCAATCCGGGCCATCGGCCCCGAGGCTCCGGCGCCCGATACGATCGACGGGTGACTGACGCGTCGAACGATCCCAGCCCGCGCGGCGCCCGTCGGGTGACCGCCGCGATGGTCGCGGAGCGTGCAGGGACGTCGGTCGCGACCGTGTCGCTCGTCGCCAACGGCAAGGACGCCGGCCATGTCTCGGCGCGGAACGCCGAGCGGGTCCGTCGGGCGATCGCGGAGCTCGGGTACGTCGCCGACCACGCTGCCCGGGCGCTTGCCAGCGGATCGAGCAACCTCGTCGTCTTCGTCACCCCGGATGCCTCGAACCCGTACTTCGGCGCGGTCATCCGCGGGCTCCGTGAGGGGCTCGGCGACACCTACCAGCTCCTCGTCTCGGTGACGGGGGAGGGCGACGTCCCCACCGCCGCAGCACTCGGACGGCTGGCCGCGCTCCGGCCGGCCGGGGTCGTGGTCGACGCTCCGAGTGAGGCCTTCCTCGACGAGTTGCGGCTCGACACTCCACTCGTCCTCCTCGACGCGCCTCGGCTTTCCGCTTCGACGGTCGAGGCGGCTTCGGGTGCTCCGTCGCCGGACCGCCGCGCCGTCTCGGTCGACTTCGACCTCCTCGGCGGGGTGCGCGCGCTCCTCGACCACCTGCATGTGCTCGGGCACCGCCAGCTCGGCTACCTCGGTGGGCGGACGGCGACCGACACCTTCCGCCTCCGAAGGCTGCTCCTCGAGCGGGAGGCCGCGCTCCGCGGGATGCGGGTGCATGCCGACGACCGGGCGGAGAGCATCATCGACCTGGCCGCGGCGGCGGAGGCGTTCGTCGACAGCTGGCCGCGGTGGCGCGACGCCGGGGTGACGGCGCTCGTCTGCGCCACCGACACGCATGCCTACGGGGTGCTGCAGTCGGCGCGGGCGATGGGTATGCCGGTGCCCGGCGAACTCGCCGTGGTCGGGTTCGACGACCTCGCCTCGTCCGTCGTCAGCGATCCGCCGCTCACGAGTGTGCGGTTGCCCGGTGAGGCGCTCGGTCGTGCCGGGGCCGAGCAACTCCTCGCCCAGATCGAGGGCCGGACGGCGGCACCGGCGCCCGTGATCGCCGCGGACCTCGTCGTGCGGGCGTCGACGATCGGACGCTGAGCCGGGCCGTCGCGTCGCGGAGCCGGTCGATCGTCCGTCCGCCCCGCGCGAAGCCGGCATCGCGTCACTCGATGCGGTGCGACACCGCTCCACAATCGTCCCCACCCGTGTCACCGTCGCCGGTCGCCTCGTCCGACCGCGAGCACCGACCGGACCGCGCCTACGCTCGCCGCATGTCCGAACGTTTCGTCGTCTCCGTGCCGCCCGACACCGCCCCACCCGACCCACCGGGGGCGGCCGACGAGGCCGAAGCCACCCGCGCGGACGAGTCCCGCGGGGTCACGGCGCTCGCCGATTTCGGCGCCCTCGCGCCCTACCTCGCCGACCCGGGGGTGACCGACCTCTTCGTGAACGGGACGTCCGGCCTCTGGCTCGACCACGGCGCCGGCCTCGTCCGCGAAGCCGGATGGACGTCCGACGAGGCGACCATCCGTGCGCTGGCCATCCGCCTCGTGGCGCGCGGCGGACGGCACGTCGACGAGGCGACCCCGTGCGTCGACGTCCGGCTGCAGGACGGCATCCGTGTCCACGTGGTGCTGCCGCCGGTCTCCACGAGGGGCACCCTGCTGTCCATCCGGGTGCCTCGCGATGAGGCGCTGGGATTCGAAGCCCTGCAGTCCGTCGGCATGTTCCCGTCCACCGTCGCCGAACTCCTGCGTGAGGCCGTGGCCACGCGCGTGAACATCCTCGTCACCGGCGCCGGGGGATCCGGCAAGACGACCCTGCTGGGTGCCCTGCTCGGGCTCGCGCCACCGGCTGAACGGCTCGTCGTCATCGAGGACGTCGCCGAGCTCCGGATCCTCCACCCGCACGTCGTCGCACTCCAGTCCCGCCAGGCGAACCTCGAGGGCGCAGGCGGTATCGACCTCGAGCGCCTCCTACGCGAGGCGCTCCGCATGCGGCCCGACCGCCTCGTCCTCGGCGAATGTCGAGGTCCGGAGGTGCGGGAGTTGCTCTCGGCGCTCAACACCGGCCACGACGGCGGCGCCGGCACGCTCCACGCGAACTCGCTCACGGACGTCCCCGCCAGGCTCGAAGCGCTCGGTGCGCTCGCCGGCATGAGCCAGGAGGCCGTCGCGCGTCAGGCGACGAGCGCCATCGGGCTCATCGTCCATCTCGCTCGGCTTCCGGCCGGGAGTCAGGTGGTCGCCGTCGGACGGCTCGTGCTCGACGAACGGGATCGTCTCGCGGTCGAGGAGTTGCCGTGATCACCCCTCGATGGCTTCGCCCCGTGCTCGCGGCGTTCCCTGGCGCGACCCCGCCGGAGGACGACGGTCCCGCGCGGGTCGCCCGCACCACGCGCCGTCTGGCCGTGCTGCTCGGCGCCGGTGTGGCACCCGCCAGTGCCTGGACGCATCTCGCCGCGGCTGCGGAGCCGCAGGGTGGTGTCACAGGAGCCGGTGCCGTCGAGCCTGGCCGTGACGACGCGTCGGACGTCGGAGTGGTAGACCCGGAGCCACAGGCGCGCTCGGATGCGGAGGCGCTCGCCGCCGTGGCCGACGCCGCGGTCCGAGGCGGGGACATGCCGCAGGCCATCGCCGCCATCGCCGAGCAAGAGTCGAGCACGGGCGCTCGCACGGCCTGGGCGGGGCTCGCTGCCGCTTGGCAGGTCGCCTCGATCAGCGGCGCGCCGCTCGGGGTCTGCCTCCGAGACCTGGCCGGGTCGTTGCGGGAGCTGGATCGGATCGCCCGGGACGTGGGCACGGCGCTCGCCGGCCCTGCGGCCACCGCGCGGCTCGTGCTGTGGTTGCCGGTCGTGGCCGTCCTCCTCGGGATGGCACTCGGCTTCGACACCCTCCGGACGCTCTTCGCGACAGGACCCGGTCTCGGCTGCTTGGTCGTCGGCGTGGGGTTCCTCGTGCTCGGTGCACGGTGGAGTGCGTCGCTGAGCGCGCGGGCAGCCCAGCGGGATCCGGCCCCCGGGCTGTCACTCGACCTCGTCGCGGTCGCGATGGCGGGTGGGGGCGCCGCTCCGGCGGCCCGGGCGATCGTCGAGGAGGCCTGCACACGGTTCCACGTGCCCTACGACGAGCAGGCGATCGCCGGGGTGCTCGCCCTGTCGGCCCGGGCGGGTGTCCCGGCAGGCGAACTGCTCCGGAGCGAGGCGCAGCAGCAACGCGATCAGGCTCGTTCCGACGGCGAGCGCGCCGCTGCGGTCCTCGCGACGCGCCTGATGATCCCGCTCGGCGTCTGCGTGCTGCCCGCTTTCCTGCTCGTGGGTGTGGCCCCGCTGCTCCTGAGCGTCCTGACCTCCACCGCACTGGGGTTCTGAGCCCCGGTGGTCGCCGGTGTGGCTCTAGTGTCTCGGGCGCGGCAGAGCGCGCCAGCATCGGGCACCGAGCAGGACACCGACTGCGAGTATCACCGCCGGCACGAGGAGCCAGGCCAGGTCGCCGCTCCATCCCACGCCGATCCCGTCCGGACCGGCGAACGCGAGGACGTCGACGAAGAAGAACCGTGCGTGTGTCTCGGTGAGCGTCGACTGCTCGACGACCGAGAGCATCCCGAGCGTGAACAGGGCGAAGGCGCACCAGTAGGCGAGGATCGCGACGCCACCCCAGATGACCCCGATCGACCACACGGGCCGGAGCCGTGTCGGGTCTTCCGCGTATCGGGCGGCGAGTGCTCGGGGTGAGCCGAGGTCGGCGAGGGCTGCGGCCATCGGCCTCCGCTCGGCTGTGAGGTCCTCGCGGAGCGATCGGACGATCGACCGGCGTTCGCGTCCGGGCACGACGGCCTCGAGGTGCCAGTCCACGCGCTGCAGGTAGGCATCGCGACGCCATCGGTCCGCGGCACCCGGGCGGTGCGGAGTGGGTTCGGCGGATCGCTCGTCCGTCGGGGTGGTCTTGCGATCGGTCATGGTCGGGCTCCCTCTGGGTCCAGTCCTCGCTCGGCGATGTCGGTCATCGCCCTCCAGCGTGCGATGGCGTCGAGCCTCGCCGCCTCTCCTCGTTCGGTGATCGCGTAGTACTTCCGTGCCGGTCCGCCAGGTGACGCGACCCGGCGTCCGGTCACCAGGCCGTCACGCTCGAACCGGCTAAGGACCGGGTACACGACGCCGGTGGCGAGGTCCGTCAGGCCGAGAGCGCGCAATTGCTCCACGAGTTCGTACCCGTACGTCTCGCCGCGCTGCACGGTCGACAGGATCAGCATCGGCAACACCCCTCGGAGGAGTTGCGAATCGCGTCCCGCCAGCTGTTCATCCACGACTAATACTCAACCATGAATAGCGCTGCTTCGCAATGGAAGCCGCTCCACAACGCGTCTTGCCACAGCACGCGTCGGTCCCGAGCCCGTTGTCGATCCGACAGCCGCCGCGGCCGGAGACCATGGAGGTGTTCGTGCCACGGACACAGCACTCCGGTGCAGGGAAGGAACATCATGATCAGGATCGCAAGCCGGGTCGAGCAGGACATCGTGTGCGAGGCGCGACGCCTCCTGCGGGACGAGCGAGGGTCGGCGACGGCGGAGTACGCCGTGGCGACCATGGCGGCCGTCGGGTTCGCGGGACTCCTCGTCGCCATCCTCCGGGGCGATGAGGTGCGGGGCATCCTCACCGACCTCATCCGTCGCGCGCTCACGGCGAACGGTTGAACGGTGCGTCGATGTCGCCGTGCGCTCCGCTCCGAGGACGGCTCCGTCACGGCGGAGTTCGCCGTCGTGGTCCCAGCAGCCGTCCTGGTGTTGGCGATGGGGCTCTCCGCCATCCAGGTGGGCCTGACCCAGCTCCGCGCGACCGATGCCGCTGCCGACGCGGCCCGCAGCCTGGGACGCGGCGAGGACGGTGGGACGGCGGCGGGCCGGGTCTCGCAGATGTTGCCGGGGGCGACCACCGACAGCAGCTCGGAGGGCGACCTCGTCTGCGTGCAGGTCGCCGCCGCAGGTGGTTCAGGCCTCGCGGCGCTCATCCCGATCTCGGTGTCCTCCTGCGCCTTGGCCGGCGGACGATGAAGCACCGCCACGGCAGGCTCGGCTTGGCACGGTTGCGCGACGAGGCGGGCGCAGGCTCGGTGCTGGCGGTGGGTGTCATGGGCGCGCTCGTCGCGCTCCTCCTCGCCACCCTCCCCGTGGCGACACTGCTCGCCGGGCATCAGCGGGCGGCCAACGCGGCGGACGCAGCCGCGTTGGCCGCCGCGGACACCCTCTCCGGACGCGTCGCGGGCTTCCCGTGCGACACCGCGCGCGTGGTCGCATCCCGCAACCAGGCCACGCTCGGGGCCTGCACCATCGAGGGGGAGACGGTCGTCGTCGACGCCATCGTCGAGACCCCGCTCGGCACCGTCACGGTCGCGGCGAGGGCGGGCCCGCCGCCGGACGCCGCAGGGCGGCCGAACGGCGCACCCGGAAACGCACCGTATTAAGAGGTACCGGTGCGACAGGTCAGGGCTGGTCGGATCCGGTCGTGAAGACCGCCTCCAGGAAGCGGTAGTCGACGGCACTCGGCGCTCCCGAGTCGTCGTACTCCTCACCGGTCGTCCGGGCGTACCGGTAGACCTTGCCGGCCGTGCCACTCGGCACGTCGACGGTGGGCTTCGGCGATCCCTGATCGGTGAGCGGGGCGCTGATCGTCTTGCCCTCCAGCGGACCGTCGGTCAACTTCACGGTGTAGTTCGTCTGGGTACTCATGGGACACATTCTGCTCCCAACGCCGCAGAACGCAAGGGGATGGACACCCGAGTGGCCCGCCTCCCGATTGGACAAGCCTGCCGTGCACGTGTGTATGGTGTCGCTGATGGAAGGAGCCTCGTGGCAGGCAAGAAACTCGTGATCGTAGAGTCACCGACCAAGATGAAGTCGATCGCCGGATACCTCGGTGACGATTACGAGGTGTTGTCCTCGGTCGGGCACATCCGCGACCTCATCGAGCCGAAGAACCTTCCCGCCGAGCTCAAGAAGGGCTCCCTCGGCAAGTTCTCGGTCGACGTCGACAACGGCTTCGAGCCGTACTACGTCGTCTCGGACGCGAAGAAGAAGACCGTCGCGGACCTCAAACGCGCCCTCAAAAACGCCGACGAACTCCTCCTCGCGACTGATGAGGACCGCGAAGGCGAGGCGATCGCCTGGCACCTCCTGCAGGTCCTGCAGCCCAAGGTCCCGGTCAGCCGCATGGTGTTCCACGAGATCACCAAGGACGCCATCCTCGCCGCCAAGGACAAGACGCGACCCCTCGACACCGACCTCGTCGACGCCCAGGAGACCCGCCGCATCCTCGACCGCCTCTACGGGTACGAGATCTCCCCGGTGCTCTGGCGCAAGGTCGGTCCCGGACTGAGCGCGGGACGCGTGCAGTCCGCCGCGACCCGACTCGTCGTCGACCGCGAGCGTGAGCGCCTCGCGTTCCGCGCCGCCTCCTACTGGGACGTCATCGCCCGCTTCCTCCCGGGTGAAGACGCCACCGGTGCACCCTTCACCGCCCGCCTCGTCCGCCTCGACGGCGACCGCGTCGCCACCGGCCGCGACTTCGACGACCTCGGCCAGCTCAAGGGCAGCGCCGTCCCGCTCGACGAACAGCGCGCCACGGCGCTCGCCGCAGCACTCGAGCAGTCGAAGGCGACCGTCCTCTCGGTCGAGTCGAAGCCGTACTCGCGTCGACCGGCAGCGCCGTTCACCACCTCGACGTTGCAGCAGGAGGCGGGCCGGAAGCTCCGGTTCTCCGCCCGCCAGACGATGAGCGTCGCGCAGTCGCTCTACGAGAACGGCTACATCACCTATATGCGTACCGACTCGCCGTCGCTGAGCAAGCAGGCGATCGATGCGGCGCGCAAGCAGGCGGCGTCCCTCTACGGAGCCGAGACGGTGCCGGACAAGCCGCGCCTCTACAGCGGCAAGAGCAAGAACGCGCAGGAGGCGCACGAGGCGATCCGGCCGTCCGGAGACACCTTCCGCACCCCGTCGTCGCTCTCCTCGACGCTCCGCGGCAACGACTTCAAGCTCTACGACCTCATCTGGAAGCGCACCGTCGCCAGCCAGATGGCCGACGCCAAGGGCTCGACCGCGACGATCACGCTCGAGGCCGCGACCGAGGTCGGCCGCGCCGAGTTCACCGCATCGGGTACCGTCATCACCTTCCGTGGCTTCCTCGCCGCGTACGAAGAGGGTCAGGACGAGGACCGCAACTCCCAGGAGGACGCCGCCGAGGCGAAACTGCCGCCGCTGACCGAGGGGCAGCAGCTCGGTGTCGCCGACCCGGAGGCGAAGGGGCACGAGACCTCGCCGCCCCCGCGGTACACGGAGGCCAGCCTCGTGAAGCGCCTCGAGGAGCTCGGCATCGGCCGCCCCTCGACGTTCGCGTCGATCATCTCCACGATCATCGACCGTGGTTATGTGACGCAGCGCGGCCAGGCGCTCATCCCGAGCTGGGTGGCGTTCAGCGTCGTCCGACTGTTGGAGGAGTACTTCGAGGAACTCGTCGAGTACGACTTCACGGCTGAGATGGAGAACGACCTCGACCGCATCGCCGGAGGAACGGTCGATCGTGTCGACTGGCTCAAGGGCTTCTACTTCGGAGACGACGCCGGCCGTGGCCTCCGCCAGGTGATCGACAACCTCGGCGACATCGACGCTCGTCGGATCAACTCGATCGTCATCGACGACGGGGTCACGCTGCGGATCGGCAAGTACGGCCCGTACCTCGAGGTGACACCGGACGGCCCGCCGCCCGCCGAGGGCGAGGAAGGCCCGACGCCGCGTCGGGTCAACCTGCCCGAGGATCTCGCGCCGGACGAGCTGACGCCGGAGAAGGCGCACGAACTCATCGACGCGCCCGTCGTGGGCGATCGCGTCATCGGCCTGAATCCGGCCACCGGCAAGGAGATCGTCGCGAAGGACGGCCGGTTCGGCCCATACATCACGGAACTCGACCCGGAGCCCGAGGCGGAACTCTCCGTGGACACGGCGACCGGCGAGGTCACCGAGCCTGCAGCCGGCGCGAAGAAGAAGGCTCCTGCCAAGAAGAAGGCAGCGGCGGAGAAGCCCCGCACGGCGTCGCTCTTCAAGTCGATGGACCTCGCGACGATCGACCTCGAGACCGCACTCAAGCTCCTCGACCTGCCGCGTGTCGTCGGGGCGGACCCCGAGTCCGGTGAGGAGATCCTGGCGCAGAACGGCCGATACGGTCCCTACTTGAAGAAGGGCACCGACACCCGGTCGCTCACCTCCGAGGACGACATCTTCACCGTCGACCTCCCCGGCGCGGTCGAGCTGTTCGCTCAGCCGAAGTACGGCGCTCGGAAGGCGTCGAGCGCGCTGAAGGAGTTCGAAGCGGACCCGGAGAGCGGCAAGCCGATCAAGATCAAGGACGGCCGTTTCGGCGCCTACGTCACCGACGGGGTGACCAACGCGACGATCCCGCGCGGCGAACAGGTCGAAGACGTCGACTTCGAGCGAGCGGTCCAGCTGCTGGCGGACAAGCGCGCGAAGGGCCCGGCGAAGCCGAAGACGACCAAGAAGGCTCCGGCGAAGAAGGCCCCTGCCAAGAAGGCACCCGCCAAGAAGGCCACGACAGCCAAGGCGACCACGGCGAAGGCCACGACGGCGACGTCGACGGCGCGGTCCGCCGCGGCGAAGAAGGCGGCCGCGACCCGTGCTGCCAACAAGGCGGCTGCGGCGAAGGCCGACGCCGTCACGTGAGCGAGGGAGCGCGGCCCCGCGGGTTGTTCATCACCCTCGAGGGCGGAGACGGTGTCGGCAAGTCGACGCAGGCGAGCCTGCTGAGCGACTGGTTCGAGCAGCAGGGTCGCACCGTCGTCCGCACCCGCGAACCGGGCGGGAGCGATCTCGGGGTCGAGATCCGCGAGATCGTGCTGCACCATCGCGGCGACATCTCCCCGCGTGCCGAGGCGCTGCTGTACGCCGCGGACCGTGCCCACCACATCGCCACCGTCGTGCGTCCGGCACTCGCCCGCGGCGAGATCGTGTTGCAGGACCGCTACCTCGACTCCTCCGTCGCCTACCAGGGCAGCGGACGGGTCCTCGACGCGGCGCAGATCCGGGGCATCTCGCTGTGGGCCGCGGAGGGCCTGCTCCCCGACGTCACCGTGCTCCTCGACCTGGACGTCGCCGTCGCCCGAGGTCGGCTCGACAACGCCAACAAGCGGTTCGACCGGCTGGAGGCTGAGGCGCAGGACTTCCACACCCGCGTGCGCGAATCGTTCCTGGCCCTCGCGGCAGCGGAACCGGAGCGGTTCCTCGTCGTGGACGCCGCGCTGCCGCCCGAGGAACTCGCGGCCGACATCCGCGAGCGGATCGCGCCACTCCTCTGATCAGACCCGGTCCCTGAGCCTGTCGAAGGGCGGCCCGGTGTCTGGAAGCGTGAGCTCGGCACTTCGACAAGTTCAGTGACCGGTGGGCGGCTCAGTGACCGGTGGGCGGCTCAGTGATCGCCCGTCGGCTCGGATACCCGCACGACCGCCAGCCGCCGTCGGTGGCGCCCGGTATCGTTGACCCATGGCTTCCTGGACCGACTTGACGGGTCAACGCGACGCGATCGAGTTGTTGCAGGCCGCGTCGGACCCGGTCGAACCCAAAGGCCTCACCCACGCCTGGCTCATCACCGGTCCGCCCGGTTCCGGCCGGTCGACCCTGGCCTATGCGTTCGCTGCGGCACTCCTCAGCCGAGAGCCCGGGGGAGACGACGTCACCCGTCGGCAGGTCGAAGCGCGCACCCACCCCGACCTCTCCGCGCTGAGCACCGACCGCGTCATCATCACGATCGACGAGGTCCGCGACCTGGTCCGCAACGCCTACCGTGCACCGTCCGTGGCTCGTTTCCGCGTCATGGTCGTGGAAGACGCCGACCGCATGACCGAGCGCACCTCAAACCTGCTGCTGAAGTCCCTCGAGGAGCCGCCCAGCAGCACGATCTGGGTCCTGTGCGCGCCCAGCGAGGCGGACCTCCTGCCGACGATCCGGTCCCGTGTGCGCTCCGTCCGGCTCGGCGTGCCGACCATCGACGACGTCGCGGAGCTGCTGGAACGACGCGACGGCGTGGCGCACGACATCGCGGAGCGCGCGGCCCGTGAAGCTCAGAGCCACGTGGGGATGGCCCACCGTCTGGCGACCGATCCCGGAGCCCGGCAACGTCGTGAGTCCACCCTGCGGGCCGTCCTCGACATCCGCAGTGCGGGTCAGGCCGTCGTCACGGCCGGGCGGCTCCTGGAACTCGCCGGAGACGACGCGAAGGCCTACACCTCGCTGCGCGACGAGGCCGAGCGCGAGAGCACGCTGCGGTCGCTCGGCGTCGAGCCCGGCCAATCCGTCCCTCCCGCCCTCCGGTCGCAGGTGCGGGCGATGGAGGAGGACCAGAAGCGGCGCGCGACACGGAGTCTCCGCGACGGGCTCGACCGCATCATGGTCGACCTGCTGTCGCTCTATCGCGACATCGTGCTCCTCCAGCTGGGACACGACGCCACGATCATCAACCGGGAATTGCGTCCGGAACTCGAGGATGCCGCTCGGCGGACGACGCCGGCGGTTACGATCGATACCTTGGAGGCGATCTCCGTCGCCCGAACACGAATCGAAGGGAACGTCGCCCCAGCGCTGGCCTTGGAGGCCATGCTCGTGTCGGCGGTCCGGTAGGGAGCCTCTGTGACTTCGCCCAGGCAGCAGCCGTCGGCCTCGATGGGACCGGCCGGTGGATCCCGCCGCAGCGGTCCCCGTGCGCGGCGGACGGCACGTGTCGCGCTCGTCGCCGGTCTCGCGGTGGCGGCCCTCACGCTGAGTGGATGCGTCACGGCGTTCCTGCCCCCGAAGGCCGCCGAACCGACGCCGTCGTCGTCGGCGGCGACCAGCGACGTCGATGCGGCGCTGAAGCCCTTCTATGAGCAGCAGCTCGACTGGAAGACCAGTGGGTGCGTCGACGGCTTCGAGTGCGCCACGGCGAAGGCGCCCATCGACTGGGACAACCCGTCCGATGGCGAGCTGTCCCTCGCACTCGTGCGTCACCAGGCGACGAACGGCAAGCCGATCGGTTCGCTCTTCATGAACCCCGGCGGCCCGGGCGGTTCCGGCTACAGCCTCGTCGCCGACAGCCTCGACTTCGCGGTCGACAAGGACCTGCAGGAGAACTTCGACGTCGTCGGCTTCGACCCTCGTGGTGTCGGCAAGTCGACGCCCGTCACCTGCCTGAGTGATTCGGAGATGGACGCATACCTGTACGACGTCACGCCGGGCGAGCGCGGCTCCGACGAGTGGATCGCCGCCAACGAGAAGGCCGCGAAGGACTTCGGCGACGCCTGTGCGGAGGAGACCGGCAAGATGCTCGAGTTCGTCGACACGCAGAGTGCAGCGAAGGACCTCGACATGCTCCGGGCGGCCGTCGGCGACAAGCAGCTCTACTACCTCGGCTACTCGTACGGCACCTTCCTCGGCGCGACCTACGCCGAACTCTTCCCGAAGAACGTCGGGCGCCTCGTCCTCGACGGGGCGATCGATCCGTCGACGTCGAACTTCGAGGTGGTGAAGGAGCAGGCCAAGGGCTTCGAGAGCGCGCTGCGCGCCTACCTCGAGGACTGCATGTCGGGGACGGACTGCCCGTTCTCCGGTTCGGTCGACGACGCGATGACGGAGATCAAGAGCCTCCTCGACCAGGTGGACGCGAGCCCGATCCCCGCTGACGACGGCCGTGAGCTCGGCGGCAACACGCTGCTCACCGCGATCATCTACCCGCTGTACCAGGCCGACGCCTGGCCGTACCTGAGTCGGATGTTCGACGAGGTCATGCAGGGCGGCACGGACATCGCGTTCCAGTTCGCCGACGGATACAACGGTCGCGGCGACACCGGCAAGTACACCGACAACCAGACCGAGGCCTTCAACGCGATCAACTGCCTCGACTACAGCTACGACGACGACAAGACGAAGATGGCCGACGAGGCCAAGGAACTCGAGCAGGCCGCTCCGGTGATCGGCGAGTACATGGCCTACGGCGACACGTTCTGCGCGAACTGGCCGTACCAGACGAGGACCGAGCGTGGCGAGATCCATGCGAAGGGTGCCGCTCCGATCCTCGTCGTCGGAACCACGAACGACCCGGCCACGCCGTACGTCTGGGCGCAGAACCTCGCGGAGCAGCTCGACCAGGGCCAGCTCATCACCTACAAGGGTGAGGGGCACACCGGCTACAACAAGGGCAGCGACTGTGTGAACCAGGCGGTCGACCAGTACCTCATCGATGGCACCGTCCCGTCGAAGGACCCGATGTGCAGTTGATGGCGGGACCTCGATGACCATGACGGTGCCGGCCGAACTCGGGCTCCGCGAGCGGAAGCGCCTCGCGACGCGTCGGGCGATCCAGCACGCGGTGTTGACGCTCGCGGGGGAGCACGGGCTCGAGAACGTGACGGTCGAGGAGGTGAGCCGGCGGGCGGAGATCTCACCGCGGACCTTCTTCAACTACTTCGGGACGAAGGAGGAGGCGCTGATCGGCGACATCCCGTTGATCCCCGACGGCGACGCCCTCGAAGCCTTCCTGACCGCGGGCCCGGCGACCGACGTCCTCACCGATCTCGGCGAGTTGTTGGCCCGGACGGTGGGCGATGCCGACGAGGACGTCGAGATCCACCATCTCCGCAAGGACGTGCTGCGTGATCACCCGCACCTCCTCGGGGCGCGGATCGCGAGCATGCGCGGTTTCGAAGAAGGTCTGTACAAGGTCGTCGAGCGGCGGGTGCTGAACGACGAGCCCGCGCTCGCGGATGACTCGGAAGCCCTCTTCGATCGGTGTTGGATGATGACGATGGTGGGATTCGCGGGGCTCCGCCATGCCTGGCGTTGCTGGGCCGATGCGCCGACCCCCGGGTCGCTCGCGGAGCGGATCCGTCGTTCTTTCGCTGAGCTGTACACGACCGTGCAAAAGCTGCGCTAACATGGATACTCGTGCGCCGGGCGACCAGTGCACGCGCCGCCCTAGCTCAGTCGGCAGAGCATCTCACTCGTAATGAGAAGGTCAAGGGTTCGATTCCCTTGGGCGGCTCCACCAGCATCACCCGGCCGTTGCCCTGGAAAACGCAGGTCAGCGGCCATTTTCTTGCCCACTCACAGGCCCGTCCGACCGGCCGAACTGGGCGACAGCTGCCGGCTAGGCGCGAAAATGTAGCAACGCGTGTAGCAACGCATGTAGCAACGACCCCGCGAACGGCAGTGAACAACGGCGAACGTGCATGGTCATTCCGGTCCTACAGCGGGGGAGTCGAGCGCGGCATTCATCGCGTCTGAGGCGTTCCGCAAGGTCGTCGGTGCGACGTGCGAGTAGATGTCGGAAGTGATCGCCATGTTGGCGTGGCCGAGTATTTCCATGACCGTGCGCATCTGCACACCTTGGGCCAGCAGGAGCGACGCGCAGGTGTGACGCATGTCGTGAAACCGGATTCGGCGCACGTTCGCGGCGGCGATCTCCTTGTCGAAGCTCCGGCGGAGGTTGCTCGGCTCGATGGGGGTACCGGTCCGTGTCGTGAAGACGAGCCCGGAATCGACCCAGGCATCGCCGGCCGCGCGCTGATCCGAGAGTTGGTTCGCGGCTCGAGTTCTGAGCGCAGCGATAGCTCGAGCCGGTAGGGGCAGCGTCCGCCGCGATCGCGCGGTCTTCGTCGGTCCGATCGAGATCCCTTGACCGGTTCCGGCGCGGTGAGCAGTCTGTCGGATGCGGAGCTGTGTTCGCTCGGCGTTGATGTCTGCCCAGCGCAGGCCGAGCAGCTCTCCCCGGCGAAGTCCGAGCGTCAGCGCGAGAACGTAGAGCTCGGCGAATTGTGAGTCGCGGCTGGACTCCATAAAGGCGGAAGCCTCCTCCGCTGTCCACGGCTCCACTTCCTGGTGCTCGATCTTGGGAGCGCGGACGAGTGCCGCGACGTTACGCCCGATGTGCTGCTCGCGGGCTGCTTCGGCGAGGATACTGCGGAGCACGGCGTGAGCAAGCCGCACGGTGTGGGCCGAGACGCCCGTGCGCGCGATGTTGGAGTGCATTTCGCGGACGTGTTGTGGCGTCAGCTGTTCGAGTTTCTTCGTGCTTAGCGATGGGAGCACGTGTTTCTGCAGAACCCACTCGTAGTTGGCCCTGGTGGTCGGGCGGAGCACGCTCGGTGCGATGTGGGTGAGCCAGTGCTCGGAGTAGGTCTTCACGGTCCAGCCCGAGACCGCGGTTGGGACGCCGGCGTCTGTCTGGGTGATGAGGTCGCGGAGCTTGGCGGCGACCTGCGCTTTGGTGTGTCCATAGACGGTGCGGCGCTTTCGCGCTCCGTTTGCGGCCAGCACGTACGCTGCGCCAGTCCACTGGCCGTCGTCGCGCTTGTAGATCGAGCCCTCGCCGTTTGCGCGCTGACTCACGCCTGGTCTTCACCTGCGAGCTGCCGAGCAAAGCGGCGCAGTGCGGCGACGGGGATGCGTCTGGCTCGTCCGATCTTGACGCTGGATAGGTGGCCGAGTCTCATGAGGTCATAGACCGTGGAGCGTCCCACTCCGAGTGATTCTGCTGCCTCTTCGGCGGTGAGCAGGAGCTTGTCGATTGGCATGATGATCCGATCAGTCATTGGCCGCCCGAGCGGGCGCCCCGTGACTCCTCTTGTCGGGAGGCTCGGCAAGCGGCGGACCCCGACGGATCGTGCTGTCTTTCGGATCGGCTGGGTCCGTGAGGAGCGAGCCTCCGCTTTTCTGACGGAGCGCGCGGTGCGGGGTGCTCGAGAGTCGGCTCGGGCAAGCGCCGAAAGGCGGCAATGGCTGACGTCGGCACCGGGGCATCGACGAAGCGGTTGCAATCACATCGAGCGGCAACCGAACTGGACGTCGTTGATGTCCGTCAGTCGCTAGTGGTGATCGCCGAGACCTTCGGCTGGACGCGCCTGACCAAGCATGGCCGCCGCAGAGCGACGGAGGATGTGGGCTGTCAGGGGGTCATCGATCTCCCGCATCGCAGCGTGCGCATTCGTGCCGTCAATGAGCGCTAAGAGCTGCCACGCAGCCTCGCTCGAGTCCTCGACCGTGAAGTCGCCCGCACGCATTCCCTGCTCGATCAGATCACTGAGCAGGCGATGCCATCGCTCGGATTGCTCGCGCAGTTCTATGCGGAGCTGAGGGTTGCGTCTTGCGACCGCCCAACTCTCAACCCAGACGAACGCGCTGGCCGCGTACTCCGCCTCCGGCGAAGCCCCGAGCACAGTGTCGAGCTTCTCAACCGGATTCGACAGCGCCGCCAGAGCGTTCGCGGTCTCGGCGTACTCCTCGGAGGCGATCGTCGCATACGTCTTTGCAACGAGCTCGTCCAGAGAAAAGTAGTGCGTAACGAGGCCTGCGGCGATGCCTGCACCGGTCGCAACGGACCGTACCGACAACGCACCGAGCCCCTCGTCGCGAGCGATCTGAACGGCGGCGCGGAGGATCTCAGTGGCCCGTTGTTCGGGCGACAACCTGACACGTACGCGTGAATCCTTCGTTGACATGCCCCCATAGTCTCACTACGCTCACCTTATTGTTCAGCTGTTCAATAGGCGACGGAGGCTTTGAGATGAGCAAGAGCGACATCGGGATCGACACCGCGGGACACATCGAGGTCGGCGGGATCGACTACATCGCGGAATCTCAGCGCCATGGACGCCCGCTTGGCCTGTTCGGAATCTGGGCGGCAGCGAACGTGACCTACCTCTACATCGTCTACGGCGGGCTCTTAGTCATCCTTGGACTGCAGGTGTGGGAAGCGCTCGTCATCTGCGTCGTCGGAAACCTGTGGTGGTTCGTGGTGGGATGGGTTGCGG
The DNA here is from genome assembly GCF_001423185.1 of Plantibacter sp. Leaf314. NCBI lineage: Bacteria > Bacillati > Actinomycetota > Actinomycetes > Micrococcales > Microbacteriaceae > Plantibacter > Plantibacter sp. Leaf314. The sequence continues at coordinate 503,542 of NZ_LMOB01000003.1, forward strand.
TATCCGGGCCGGCCTCCGGCACCCCGAGCGTGATCATCATGCGAGCCATGTTCGGGCTCCGTGGCAACACGCTGTTCGGTGCCGGGCTCGGCGCCGCAATCGCGATCCTCTTCGTGATCCTCAACGTCACCTTCGCCGCGCTCGCGTCGAACGCACTCCTCACCGCGCTCGGTCTCGACGTCACACCGGTGGGTTCCTTCTTCCTACTGCTTGCCGTGGCCGCACTCAGCCTCACGCTGAGCGTGTTCGGCCATGCGACGATCGAACGCCTGAGTCCATACATTTCCGGCGCCGTGGGCGCGTGTTTCCTGCTCGCCGGAGTGTATGTGCTCAAGGCCGCGGATTGGGGCTTCCAGTCACCCGCACTCGGTGGGTGGGAGCGCACTGCGCTATGGCTCGTGGGATTGACGATCATCGCTTCTGGACCGCTCTCCTGGGGAACCAGCGCCGACTTCTCCCGGTATCTCCCGACACGAAGCTCGAGCAGGGGCGTGGTCATCTGGACGGCGCTCGGCGGCATCATCCCGTCTGTGCTCCTCGGAGCACTGGGCGTCGTCGCAGCAACCTGCATCGACATGAACGATCCCCAGACCGCCATCGCAGCGATCCTGCCGACATACTTCTACCCGGTGTTCCTCGCAGCAGTGATCGTTGGGAGCATCGCGAACAACGCCCTCACCGCATACTCCGCGGGTCTCTACGTGCAGACCTTCGCTCCTCGTATGCGCCGTTGGGTGATTGTGTTGCTCGTCGGAATCGTCTGCGTGGTCGCGGCGGCCTACCTCGTCTTCCTGGCCCCTGATCTCCTCGAGACCCTGAACTACCTCATCGAGATCTCGGTGGCAGTGATGGGCCCGCTCCTCGCCGTGTACGCGATCGATATCGTTCTGCGACGGAACCGGTACAACGGACTCGAGCTGAGCCGGACCGATCCTGACAGCCCGTTCTGGTTCCGCGGAGGATGGTCCCTACCGGGCACGGCGGCCATGCTGATCGCCACCACCGTGGCACTGCTGATGGTCAACACCACCCTGTACATCGGTCCGATCGCGGCGGCTCTGGACGGCGCGGACCTGTCCTCCATCGCCGGGCCGACTCTTGCAGCAGTGATTTACTCGACGCTCTGGACGCACGAAGACCGATCCGCCAAGCACGACGCGCTCGGAGCCACCGCGTGAGCCTTCCTGTCGTCGACCACTGGTTCCGTATGCGCGACGTCGCGCCGGGACTGATACAAATCGACGAACCCTACGCGCACGAATTCGTCCGGGGCAACATCTGGTGGCGGCAAGGTCACGACCGCGACCTCATCGTCGACACCGGTCTCGGTGTCGGCTCGCTGAAGCAGGCACTCGAAGCGGAATCGCACGCTCAAGGTCGTCTGTGGCGAGAACCGATCGTCGTCCTCACGCACGGCCACCTCGACCACGCGGGTGGAGCTGCCGAATTCGACGACGTTCGCGCGCACCCCGGGGATACTCCTGCAGCCGTCACCTCGCTTCACGCCCCTACGTTCGCACGACAACTCGGCGCCCCTTCAGACCCGTCGATGCCCAGCGACATGTTCGTCACAGCTTCGCCTCGCACCGGGTGGGATCCTGCCGTCCATGATGTCGGCGAGATCACCGTGACCGCCGTCGAGGACGGCGACGTGATCGATCTCGGCGACCGGCAGTACGAAGTACTCCACCTTCCCGGACACACCCCGGGTAGCCTCGCACTCGTCGACCGGGCAAACCGCGAACTGATCTCAGGAGACGCGGTCTACGACGACTACCTCCTAGACGGTCTCCACGAGTCAAACCAAGACGACTACCGCGTCTCGATGAAGCTCCTGGCGGCGCTCGAGGTCGATGTCGTCAGGCCAGGCCACGGCGCATCATTCGATCGCTACGTGCTCGACCGCATCGCGCGGGCGTACCTGGCCGGAGGACCGTGATGCCGCATCTCCCCTCGCGCTCGTACCGCCCTCGAGCGTTCCTCGGACGGACCACACCATGAACACCTTCACCCTCCGCAGCACCAACGGAGTCCCCGCGTCTCCCGCCCGGGTCGATGCTGGCGACCGCTTCCCGCTCCGCGTCGCGGTCGTCCAACACGCCTGGAACCCGGACCGGGACGAGCTCGTCGCCGACCTCGACGCGGCTATCGGGATGGCAGCCGGAGCCGGGGCCCGCATCGTCTTTCTGCCGGAGCTCACCCTCAGCCGCTATCCGGCGGACGAGCTTCCGATGGGCCGTGCGGACGTCACGGCGGAGTCTCTGTTCGACGGTTCTACAGTGACGTTCGCCCGCGCGGCCGCGGCCCACCACAACGTCTTCGTCCACGCCTCGTTGTACGAGGCCACCGGCGACGTCACCGGTCGAGGCTTTGACACCGCGGTGATCGTCGCACCTGACGGCTCACTCGTCGCCCGGACGAGCAAGCTACACATCCCTGTGACCGCGGGATACTACGAGGACCAGTACTTCCGCGAAGCACCGGCCGCAGGACGTGAGGGTACCGGCGGAGATGGCACCGGTCAGACGACGCCCTACCCTGTCTACACGCTGGACACGCTCGACGGGGCACGCATCGGACTGCCTACCTGCTGGGACGAGTGGTTCCCCGAAGTCGCCCGCGCCTACTCGCTCGGCGGTGCCAATATTGTCGTCTATCCGACAGCGATCGGGTCCGAGCCCGATCACCCCGACTTCGATACCAGACCGCTCTGGGAGCAAGTGATTGTCGGTAACGGGATCGCGAACGGTCTGTTCATGGTCGTGCCGAACCGCACGGGCTCGGAGACGCGCTCTGATGGCAGTGCAGGCAACACGTTCTACGGCTCGTCATTCATCAGCGACCCTTACGGTTGTATCCTGGCGAGCGCCGGACGGGACGAGCAGGTCGTCCTCGTCGCGGACCTGGAGCTCGAGCAGCGACACGACTGGCTGAACCTGTTTCCCTTCCTCCGCACCCGTCGGCCCGACACATACGGTGCGCTTGTCGAGCCGGTCAATGCAGAGGCCTCCGTATGAGCTGGACGATGCGACCCGAGAGGGCACCACACGAACGCACGTGGATGGCCTGGCCGACGAGCGGCTACACCGTCGGCGACACCATGGAAGCAGCTGAAGAGGCCCGACAGACCTGGGCTGCGGTCGCCAACGCCATCGTCGCCTTCGAGCCTGTGACCGTCGTCGTTGATCCTCGCGACATCGATATGCTCGTTCGGCGACACCCGTGATGACGAAGCTGCAGCCATCCTCGCGGCCGCATACCCAGGACGGACCGTCGTTCAGGTCGATGGACGGCCGCTCTTCGCCAGAGGCGGTGGCATTCACTGCACCACCCAACAACTACCAGCCCTCTAGCCGCAATGGGCGGCGTACCAGTGACGGACTCGTGATCCGCAGATAGCTCGAAGCGCCCGATGAGGAATTCCTCAACGGGCGCTTCGGCTTGAGCCGCTCTGACGACAGGTCCCACCACGTGGTCGTCGTTCTGCCGACGTCGGGTCTCGGACAGCCGCGATTCCGACGGTGGGCGCGACGTGCGCCTACTGTGCCAGGTAGCCGCCGTCGACGGGGTAGTACGAGCCGGTGACGAAGCTTGCAGCATCGCTTGCGAGGAAGGCGATCACGGCTGCCACCTCGTCGGCCTTACCGAGTCGTCCGATCGGGTGCTTGCTCTCCGTGTATCGAAGCGCATCGGCGTCCATCTTGCCTTCGACGAACGGGGTGAGGATGAAGCCAGGACCGACAGCGTTGATGCGAACGCCCTGCGCGGCGTAGTCGAGCGCGGCGGCTCTGGTGAGTCCCAAGACGGCGTGCTTTGAGGTGATGTATGCGCTGGACATGGCAACGCCGATGCTGGAGCCGATGGAGGCGGTGTTGACGATCGCGCCCCCGCCGTTCGCGACCAGCGCTGGCAGTTGGGCCCGCATCCCGTTCATCACCCCGGTGACGTTGACTGCGAGGACGTCATCCCAGGTCTGCGCGGGATACTCGGCGGCTTGAGCAACTGATCCACCAACCCCTGCATTGTTGATGGCGATACCGAGCGGTGCGAGCTCGCTAGCCTTGCGCACGGCCTCGAAGGCGTGCTCCGGGTCGGTGACATCTCCGACCAGACCCACGGCAGAGCCGCCGGCAGCGATGATCTCATCGACCACGGTGTGGAGGAGTTCGGCGTTGATGTCAGTGACAAGAACGGACGCTCCGTTCGCGGCAAGCAAGTGAGCAGCGGCCCGGCCAATGCCGGATGCGCCTCCTGTCACGATTGCGGAACGGTTGGCGACGTCGTATGCGGCCATGATGTGCTTCTTTCTCTAGGGGTGATTTGCGTGTCAAATGGAGGTCTGCGTGAACGAACTGCCCACGATCGTTGGAAAGAAGGCGTCTGTTCTTCGGGATTGAGTCGTTATACGGGAAAGGTGACGCCAGTGAGTTCCTCGGACACGGACCACAGTCGGCGCTGTGTCGTCAGGTCGTAGGAGGCGGCGCTTGACGTGACCAGATGAGGGTGTCCGCGGGTCTCACGCATGCGGTCGGGGCCGTAGTACTGGCCGCCGAGCACGCTTGCATCAGTCGCGGCACGCAGAGTGGGTAGTGCGCCTCCAGCAGCGCTCTGAGCAAGCAAAGGCTTGACGGCGGCCGAGGCGACTCGCGCGAAAGCGGGCAAGTTCTGGGTCAGCTCGGTTGAAGCGTTGCCCGGGTGGGCGGCAACGGCGATGGTGCTGCCCCGTTCGGCGAGGCGGCGCTGTAGCTCGTAGGTGAACATCAGGTTCGCCAGCTTGGCCTGACCGTAGGCGGCGACCCGGTCGTAGGTGCGGTCCCACTGCAGGTCGTCGAAGTAGATGTCCGCTCGAATGCGGTGGCCGTAGCTGCTGACCGTCACCACGCGGGAGCCCGGCACGGGCAGGAGGTGGTCGAGCAGTAGACCGGTCAACGCGAAGTGGCCGAGGTGATTGACGCCGAACTGCAGGTCGAATCCGTCGGTCGTCTTCTGCTGCGGTGTGTACATCACGCCAGCGTTGTTGATGAGTAGATCGATCCGCGGGTGTGCAGACCGGAGCTCGGCGGCCGCTGCGTGCACGGATGCCAGGGAGCCCAGATCCAGCTTTTGCACCGTGACGCGGGCGTCGCGCACCTGGTCGGCGATCCTCGCCGCAGCTTCCTGGCCCTTGTTGATGTCGCGGACGGCGAGGACGACGGCCGAGCCGTGGTCGGCGAGGGCACGGGCTGTTTCGAATCCCAGCCCGCTGCTGGCTCCGGTGATGACGGCGACCCGTCCGTCCTGGCGAGGAATGTCGTTCGTGGTCCATGGGGTGGTCACGGGGTAGCTCCGATGTTTCGTAGTCGATGGGTTGTGTTGCCACTATAGGACACAGATGGCACTCAGTGCCACACATGCCGATGTGACGATAGGGTGGTACACATGACCGAGTCCACTCCCATCCCCGTGCGTGAACGAGCGCGACGGGCAATGCGTGCCGAGCTGGCGATGCTGGCCCAGGACCTGTTTGCAGCCAAGGGCTACGAGCAGACGACGATCGACGACCTGGTCGCTGCTGCCGGCATCTCCAGGCGCACGTTCTTTCGCTACTTCACCTCGAAAGAGGACCTCATGCTGGGCAAGTACGACGCCTGGTCGCAGATGCTCGGTGAGGCGCTCGCTGCGCGGCCCGCTGAGGAGCCGATCTGGGAATCGCTGCGGCGGTCGTTCGACGTCGTGGTCGAGCACTTCGAAGACGCGACACTGGCGGAGCGGGCACTCGCGATCGAGTTGATCATCCACGACAACCCCGCCTTGAGCGCGGGGGAACTCGAGAGGATCTCGCGCGTTCAGGGCGATCTTGCCGAGCTGGTGGGGGAGCGCATCGGCCATCGACCGGGCACCGACCCGCGCGCGACGGTCATCGCCGGCGCGGCCCTGACCTGCGTGGTCGCCGCGAAAGACCTCTGGATGACCACCGACCGGGGTCGGCCGTTCGGAGTGTTGCTCGACGAGGCGATGGGGTCGCTCAAGCCAATCTGAACGCCATCGTTCCAGCGGAGCGGCTGATACCGACGCGGCGCGTCTCAGACGCTCGCGGGAGCGGCCGGTCCTGCGCTTTCTGCGAACAGGTCGTGATTGCCGCTGGAAGCCGTGGTCGAACGATGACGTCGACGTCGCCTGTGGCCTCGGTGCGACTCATGCGTCGAATCCCACCTCGCCGACCGCGGCCGCGAGCATTCGCGGCCTCGGTCGGCGAGGTCGTGTTCAGTGCGCAGTACTGGTCGGCGCGCCCACCTTGAGGGTCACCTGGACGGGGTCGAGGTCAGGAGCCGTCACGTCGACCGTGATGGTTCCCATGCCAGTCGGGCGGACGATCGCGAGGAGGCGCCCATCGAAGGTCGTGAACTCCTGCGCGTCGAACTTCTCCATCGTGTCGGGGCGCGCACTGCCGAGCCCCTGCAGGGTCCCTACGCCGCTGACTTCGACCCTGACGGCACGGTCGACATTGCTCGCGAGGGTGCCGCGTTCGTCGCGGAGCTCGACGGTGATGAAGCTGAGGTCCGAAGAGTCGTCGAGGAGCAGGTCGCGATCGACACTCACCGCCAGCTGCAGCTTGGTGGAGGCGGCGAGGAGGCTGGTCCGGCCGACCGTCTCCCCTCCAGTGATCGCGACGGCGGTGAGTTCGCCCGGCGCATACGGCACCTCGAAGGTGGACCGATAGCGGTTGTCGCGACCACTCGGGGCCCGTCCGATGCTGTCGCCGTTCAGCAACAGTTCGACCTCGTCGGCGTCGCTGTACACCTCGACGGTGATCGGCGAGCCGACGGCGACGTCCCAGCTCCAGCTGGCGATGCTGTCGGACCACGTCCATGGGCTGGCCTGCTGATGCGTGCCGCGCGGGTGGGGGCGCTGCACGGCGATGAAGGGCTCGTGCCGCAAGCCGAAGACGATCTCGCGGTAGTACGAGGCGGGACGCCGTAGTCCGGTGATGTCGATGTCCCCGCACCATGCCGCCAGCCACGGGTAGGGAGCTGCGAACAAGGGGGCCTCGTCGTCAGAGAGGTACTGCATGCGTCCGATGCCGGCCTCGCCCAGGTAGTCCCAACCGGTCCAGGTGAAGTCGCCGATGACATGCGGGTTGTCCTGCACCAGCCGCCAATTGGTGTCGATGTTCGTGGGGAACGTCTCGGTGCCGACGATGATGCGGTTGGGGAATGCCGTGCGGTCGGCGGCGTACCGGGAGTCGCCGTAGTTGAGGCCCGCGACATCCACGATGGCGAACGATTCCGCGGTCTTCTCCGTCACGATGTCGGAGGAGTTGATCACGCCCATGAGGTCGCCCGCAGCGTTCACTCCACCTGGGGCGCTGCCGTCGTCCTGCGCACCCATGAGGGCGGCGATGTCCGTGAGGACGGAGACGAATCCGTTGATGCTGTTCGTGAGATACCTGGTGTCGTCGAGCGAGCGAATCTTCTCGGCGATCTTGCGCCCCCACCCAGATCCGAGTGGGGTGCCCGTCTCGGGGATCTCGTTGCCGATGGAGTAGAAGATGACGGAGGGGTGATTGAAGTCCTTCGCGACCAGTGCCTCGACGTCACGCTCCCACCATTCGGGGAAGGACAACGAGTAGTCGAACGTGGACTTGCCGACGGTCCACATGTCGAAGGTCTCGTCCATGACGAGCATGCCGTGTCGGTCGCAGGCGTCGAGCATCGCTTGACTGAGCGGGTTGTGAGAGCTGCGGATGGCGTTGAATCCTGCCTCTTTGAGGAGTTGCACGCGTCGCTCTTCGGCGCGACCGATCGAGGCAGCGCCGAGGATGCCATTGTCATGGTGGATGCACGCGCCGCGGAGCTTCACGGTCGTCCCGTTGATCCGCAGGCCGTCATGGGGGTCGAGCTGCAGGGTGCGAATACCGAAGACCGTCTCACGTTCCTCGGCGGTGACCTCTCCGTCGAGCACAGTGCTGACGGCCGTGTACAGGGATGGGTGGTCGACGTCCCAGAGCTCCGGGGAGGCGACGTAGAGTCGCTGACGGACGACGGATGTCGACCCGGCTCGGATGGTGAGCGGGGCTGTGTCGGAGGTGACGGCGCGTCCGTCCGGGGCCCGGAGGACCGTGGTGATCGAGCGGTGAGCGGTGGCGGTGCTTTCGTTCTGGACTGTGGTCATGACTTCGACGACGGCGCGGCTCGCATCGATGTCGGGGGTCGTGATCTGTGTGCCGGTCGGGGTGAGGTGGACGAGTTCCGTGACATGCAGCACTGCGTCGCGGTGCATGCCGACGCCGGTGTACCAACGAGAGTCCTCGTGCGCGCGCGATTCCACGCGGATGGAGTTCGACTCGCCGTACTTCAGGTAGGGGTCGAGCGGAACGAAGAAGGTCGAGTACCCGAACGGGCGCTGGGCGGCGAATACGTCGTTGACGTAGACCATCGCATCGCGATGGACTCCTTGGAGCTCCAGGGTCACGCGCTTGTCCCGGTACTCCTCAGAGATGTCGAGCGTTTTGGTGTACTCGACGCTCGCGCTGGGGAAATAGCCGGTGTGAGCGGAGCGACCGGCGTCACCGGAACGGTCCCGGTGGATGAGTGCGTCGTGTGGTAGCCGGACGGTGACTGCCTCCGCGGACGCACTCTGAAGAGCCTCGAAGATGCTCTTGTGCTCGCGGACGCTCCAGTCGTCGTTGAATGAGGTGGTCGTCATGATTGCTCCTTCGTCTGGGGCAGTCGCCCCGGGTGGTGGTCGGTGTCGCAGCCCACGTGTTGCGGTCCGTTCAAGCGGCCCGTGCTGCATGTGCCGCGGAACGGATTCGGTCCAGGAGGGCGAACGTTTGGATCGAGGCATCCAGCGGGTGCAGCGGATGTTCCGATAGGCCCTGGGCGATGGCGTCCCCGACGGCGCGCAGCATCGGGACGTATCCATGGCCTTCCGTTTCGATCGTGGTGGTCGTAGGCGACCCGAACGCCTCTTCGATAGTGCCGGCGTGGGTGGTGAAGCGGGTGGCCGCCCAGAACGGGGCCGGCACGTCGATCCACCCCTCGGTTCCATTGACCGAGGCGCTGGGATCGATGTACTCGACCATCGAGGCGGCGAGGTCGGCGAATCGTCCGTCGGGGTACTCGAGGCTCGCGCGGCAGTTGAGGTCGACGCCGTCCAGTCGACGCACCTGGGTGGCATCGACGCGCATTGGCGTTCCGAGGAGGTCGAGTGCGAGTGTCACTGGGTAGATCCCCTGATCGAGCAGAGTGCTGCTGGATCGGACCCGGGACCAGCGCGCCGACTCCGCCGTGTCGAACGGGAGTCCGAACGACGCTCGGATACTTCGCACCTGTCCGATCGCGCCGGCTCGGATCGTCTCCACGAGACTGCGATACGCAGGAGCGAACTTCATCCACATCCCCTCCATCGCGAATCGGCGCGATTCCCGCGCGACACGCGCGATGGTCCGCGCTTCGTCCGCGTCGACACCGATCGGCTTCTCGATCAGGACGTGTTTGCCAGCTCGGAGCGCTGCGAGCGCGATCGACAGGTGGGTCGCATGCGGGGTGGCGATGTAGACGATGTCGAGCTCAGGATCGGCGAGCATCTCGTCGAGATGCCCGAACGCTCTAGCCGCTTGGTGCTCTGAGGCGAATGCCGCTGCCGTCGAGGCATCACGCGAGCAGACCGCGAGTAGACGGGCGGCGTCCAGGTGCCGGAGGTCCGAGCAGATGGACCTCGAGATGTCGCCGGTACCGATGACACCCCACGCCAGTGGGTTCCCCAAGGCGTTCATCATCCCTGCTCTACAAGAGCACTCGCGCGCCGTGCCGACAGGTCGCGTTGCATCTGGGACATGGACTTGTCGATATTGAGGAAGAACACGATTACCGCTATCAGGACCGACACGATCAGTGGCAGCCAGAGGTAGAGGAAAATCTCGACGTCGATCGCCGATTGTGGCTGCGAGGCGGCGGCACCGTCGTAGGCGCCGAAAGCGAGCAGCCAACCGACGAGGGCCGTACCGAGGCCGGCGCCGAAGTTCTGGCCGGCGGTCGCTGCGGCGTAGGTCATTCCGTCCAAGCGGACGCCGCTCTTCCACTCCCCGTAGTCGACGACGTCGGCGACCAGGGCGAACATGACCGAGGCCGTCGGGATGCCGCCGAGCGCGCGGATCAAACTGCCGACGAGGAGGAGGGTGATGTTGGTGGGGTCGATGAGCGTGATGAGCGCGCCGGCGACGGTCAGGCCGGTGCCGATCAGGACCGGAGTTCGTTTACCGAACCGCCCGATGATGGTGGGCATGAACCACATTCCGAGCAGCAGTGGCGCGAGGCCCGCGATGCTGAGCAGGCCGAACAACGCGGGGTCGTCGAGGACGTCGGAGGCGAAGTAGATGCCGATGCCCGCTGTTCCCTGGACCATGTACTGCAGGAGGAAGAATCCGAAGACGAGGAAGAAATAGGGGTTGCGGAACAAGATGCGAATCGTCTTGCCCAGTGGTCTCTTCGGCTCGGAGCTCGTGTTGGCGGTGGTGTGCACGCGTTCCTTCGTGCCGAAGAACACGATCAGGAGCGTGATCGCGGCGATGCCACCGTAAATGAGGGTCGTCGCCGTCCAGCCTCCTTGTCCGCCGCCAAAGGCAGTCAGCAGCGGAATCGTCAGCGTGTTCACCAGAAGGGTGGTCAGAATCGCGCAGAAGGTGCGGATCACGGTGAGGGACACACGCGTCCGGGAGTCGGACGTGATCACGGACAGCAGCGTGTGATATGCGAGGTTGGAGCTGACGAAGCCGACGCCGAGGCACAGGAAATAGAAGACGAACGCGTAGATCTCTTTGCCGGTCTCGTTCAGTCCTGCGGGGACGTTGAACAGCAGAACGAAAGAGATGACGAGGACGGGCATGCTGAAGAGGATCCAAGGCCGCGCCTTGCCCCAGCGCGTCGAGGTCTTGTCGACCAGAGTGCCGACGACGAGGTCGAGCGTGCCGTCAAGCACACGTCCGAGCAGCAACAGGGTGCCCGCGATTGCGGCACCGACACCGACGGTGTCAGTCAGGTAAAACAGGAGGAATGCCGACGCGGGCGCGAAGATCAGATTCGCGCCGATGTCGCCCACGCCGTAAGAGAGTTTCTCGCGAAGCTTGAGCTTCTCGCCTGAACGGTCTGCGTGGATGGCCGCTCCGACCGCTTCCGCGGAAAGCGCGGCGGTGACCGACTCTTCGGTACTGAGAGCGACTGCGGCGCGCATCTGCTCGCCCTGTACCCGCCCGGGATCTTTCGCCATGGATGACTCCTTCGTCATAGCAGTGTCCGCAAGGCATCCCTGCAACAACAGGAAGTTGGTGACGCGTGACACTGACGCGCGTTAGTAACGCGCGACATCAAGCTAGGCGCTCTTGTGCCACCTGTCAACCGGGCTGTGCCAGAATTCATAAATGACCGCAACAACGCCCGGCCGCCGAGCGACGAGCTCAGATGTCGCTCGACGTGCGGGGCTGTCTCGGACGACGGTGAGCCAGATCCTCAACGGGAACGTGGACAGCTTCCCGCAGGAGACGCGCGACCGCGTCTCGATGGCTGCGGCAGAGCTGAACTACCGTCCATCGCGGGCAGGCCGCGCTCTCGCGACGGGGGTGAGTGACATGGTCGTCATCGTCATTCCGAGCGCTACCTTCGGCCCGCATCTTCAGAACGCTGTCGATCAGATCACTGAGGCCTCGGCCGTCCTCGGATTGAGCGTCGTCGTCCGCTTCGCCGGTCGCGACACGACCGCGACGCTCACCTCGGTCCTTGACCTCAGGCCGATGGCCATCATTGACTTCGGAGTCTTCGCGCCCGAGCAGGGGCGGATGCTCGAAGCGTCCGGCAGTCGCTTGATTCCGTCCGGACCCGAAGCCGGTCGCGATGTGACGGACGAATTGGATCTGTTCATCGGGCGCCTCCAGGTGCGCGAGCTCGTCCGCTGCGGAAAGCGGCGCATGATCTACGCACAACTGCAGGACTCGCGCTCAGCCCCGTATGGCGAATCACGGCTCAGGGGTGTTCGAGCGGAATGCTCCGAGCTCGGCCTCCTCGAGCCGGTCGTGATCCGGGTGCAACTCAATGCAGACTCCGCTACAGATGCTCTGGCATCCGCGCTCACGGTGATCGGAGCTGACGACGTGGCCGTATGCGCCTATAACGACGACGTCGCCATCGCCGTCATCGCGGCTGCGCGCCGGTTGAACCTCGACGTGCCCGCCCAGGTCGGCGTCCTCGGTGTCGATCACACGATGCTCGGCCAACTCATCGCGCCGCGTCTCACCACCGTGCACATTGACCTCCCAACGATCATCGACGCGTTCCTCGGGCAGCTCGCGGTCATCCGCGGTGCGGCGGCGATGAACGCGGGTGCTGCTCTCGAGCCGGGCGATGTCGTCTGGGTGGTTCCAGGCGACAGCTGCTGACGGCGGGCAGCTCTACGCCGTCATCGATGCTGACGACTTCCCCCCACCGCGTCCTCGTCAGCATCGCTCCGGTGTGGCTCGAGAGCGGTCAGGTTCGGACCATGTCGATCCACGGATCGACGGGTGGGGGGACAGCAGGAGTTGCTCAGTCGGGTGTCAGTGTGCTGCGCCGAGTTCGATGAGTAAGACGCCGCCCATGATGAGGACGATCCCGAGGCTCATCAACCAGGTGAGTGGCTCCTTGAAGAGTGCCCTGGAGATGATCGCGGTGATGGCGACGCCCGCTGCTGCCCAGATGCCATAGGCGATCCCGAGGGGCATTCCATTCGACAACGTGAGGGAGAGCATGACGAAGGCCATGATGTAGCCGACCACCACCCCGCCGTACCAGCGGTTGTTGTCGACGGCGAGGCGAAGGGACGTGGTCCCGGCGACTTCGAAGACGATCGCACCGATCAGAAGCACGTAAGCCATCAGGCGGCCCTCACTTTCTGTGCCGCCTGCGCTCCGAGTTCGACGCAGAGGACACCGGCAATGATCACGACGATGCCGATTCCCATGAACAGTGTGATCGGCTCACCGAAGACCACGAGGGACCCGATGGCGGTCAATGCGACGCCGCTGGCACCCCAGATGCCGTATGCGACGCCGAGGGCCATCCCGGTGCGGAGCACCATGGCGAGCAGGATGAATGCGCCGAGATATCCGACGACGACGAGCGCGTAGAACCCGGGGTGACTCAGGGCGCCCTTCAGGGACAGCGAGCCTGCCACCTCGGTGAGGATCGCGGCGACAAGCAGCAGCCACCCTTTGACAGTGTTGGTCATGAGTTGGTTCCTTCGCCGATCAGACGTTGGGTGATGGCCCGGAGGGTCGCGGTCTCGTCGTCGCGGGTGACATTGATGCCGAACGCCTTATTGAGCCAGGCCCCGTCGGCGATGAGACGAGCCGCACGCAGGGATGCGCGCTCGATGGGGGTTCCTTCAAGGTCGTCCCCGAACCAGGGGCTGAGACGGGCAACCCACTGTTCTGCGAGGCCATCCCGGATCCGGACGTCGACCATGAACGCCAGGTCGCTGTTATCGAAGTCACTCGTGAGTGCATAGTCGACGTACGCGGCCAGTTTCTCGCGTGGCGTGGTGGCGGCTGGCGCTCGGGAGGTCAGGTCTGCCTCCCATTTGGCGGTGATGCGGTCCACGACGGACACGACCAGCTTCTCCTTCGTGGGGAAGTGGTGCACTACGCCGGGCTTTGTCAGGCCGGCCTCGCGAGCGACGGCGTCGATGGTGAGCGCTTCACTACGGCGGAGCACTTCGATCGCATGGTCGAGGATTTCGGTTTTCGAGGGCATTTCTCGAGGATACCTACCATACGGACGGTAGGTCAACCTGTGCCTGGAAGTCTTGATTCTCCGTCAGCGCACTCACCTGAGTTCTTGCGATGGCACGCCATTCCTCCCGTCCTTGTCATCCGTAGCCTCGGCGCGCTCGCCGTCGAACGACTCGGATCTGGTGGGCGCGGTCGGGAGCTGCGTTGCCGCGCTGTTGGGGGCCCCGATCCTGGGGGCCGGCTGAGCCTTGACGGCGGCGGCGAGAAGGGCAACGTCAGCCTGGTCCGGGTGCTCGTGAGTAACGAGGACCAGGGCGCGGCCCGGATGACATCCGGGGCTGGCGAAAGGAAGCTGCCGGGGTCGACGAGGAAGGAAACACCATCCTTCTCGATTGCGATCGTTGAGTCGGGGTGCTTGCGGAGGATCGTGACGCATGGTTCAACGAACTCAACGACGGTGCCGTCCGGTGAGGTGCCGGAGAACACGAGCCCGGCATCCGTGATTTGATCTCGGTACGTGTTGTTGCCCTCGTGGCGGTGACGGTGCCGCTCGAACGTCTCCGTGGTGCCGATGACGTCGGCGGCGAGAGAGCCCTCGCTGAACGATGCAGGGTAGCGCCCGAGACGCCTCGAGCCTCCGAGGCCGACTGAGGCGATCATGTCCACCTGCGCGGCCATGGTCGCGGTGCATGGCGTCGAGGGACTGATGATCCGTCGTTGTAGGAACCAGCGCCTGAAACGGCGCGTGGCTACACCCACCGCTTCTCCACGGTCGCGGTCCGACCCAACCCTCGTGCGTATCGGGAGTCTACGGTTCGGCCCGGATTGCGAACTTACGCGATGCGGATGAGTTTCTTGTTGACGAACTCGTCCATGGCGGGCTTGCCCATTTCACGGCCGGTGCCGGAGCGCTTCACGCCGCCGAAGGGGAGTTCTGCGGCGTCGCCGAG